>RDDY01000300.1 GCA_003852805.1 Chryseobacterium sp. | reverse complement strand
AGCGACCAAATATTGGATCACATCCGCACCACGCTGAACATAAAAGACGGTGAAACCACCGCCGACGGACTGTTTACATTGAAGCCTGCGGAATGCCTCGGCGCTTGCGGCTATGCCCCCATGATGCAGTTGGGCAAATTTTACCATGAAAATTTAACCAAAGAAAAAGTGGACGAAATCCTGGAGCTGTGCCGTCAGGGTTCTCTTGCCATCGATTAATACGTAAGAAATGAGTAAGAAGCTTTTGCTTAAAGACGCACACGTAGAGGGCATCCGCTACTTTGACACCTACCGCAGACAAGGCGGCTACGAGGCTTTGGAGAAGGCGCTGAAGATGGCTCCCGAAGAAATATTGGAAGAGGTTAAAGCATCGGGTCTTCGCGGCCGCGGCGGCGCGGGTTTCCCCACAGGATTGAAATGGAGCTTTCTGGCAAAACCCGAAGGTGTACCGCGTTACTTGGTGGTAAACGCCGACGAATCTGAGCCGGGAACCTTCAAGGACCGATACCTGATGGAATATATTCCGCACGCCTTGATCGAGGGAATCATTATTTCGTCCTTTTGCCTCGGCGCGAAGACCGCCTATATCTACATTCGGGGTGAGTTTGCTTGGATTCCCGAAATTTTGGAGCAGGCGATTGAAGAAGCGCGGGCGCACGGTTTTGTCGGTAAAAATATCCATGGTACCGGCTTCGACCTGGAAATCTATGTACAACGCGGCGCCGGTGCATACATCTGCGGTGAAGAAACCGCTCTGTTGGAATCACTGGAAGGCAAGCGCGGCAATCCGCGACTGAAACCGCCATTCCCGGCGGTAAAAGGTCTTTACCAAAGTCCTACCGTCGTAAACAATGTCGAGACCATTGCAGCCGTTGCTCCTATTCTGAAAATGGGCGGTGCAGAGTATGCGAAAATCGGCTTGGGCAAATCTACGGGCACGAAGCTGATTTCGGCCTGTGGTAATATCAACAAGCCCGGTGTGTACGAAATCGAAATGAACATCACCGTCGAAGAGTTTATCTACTCCGACGAATACTGTGGCGGAATCCCTAACGGAAAACGACTGAAAGCCTGCATCCCCGGCGGTTCTTCGGTGCCGATTGTTCCTGCCAATTTGTTGTTGCGCACCCTCAACGGCGAACCGCGGATGATGACTTATGAAAGCCTCGCAGACGGCGGTTTCGCTACCGGAACCATGATGGGTTCGGGCGGCTTCATCGTCTTGGACGAAGACCAATGCGTCGTTCGTCATACCATGAGTCTGGCGCATTTCTACGCACACGAAAGCTGTGGCCAATGTACGCCTTGCCGCGAAGGAACACCGTGGCTCTACAAAATACTGAAGAAAATAGAAGAAGGCCACGGTACCATGGCCGATATCGATTTGCTTTGGGACGTACAAAGCAAGATTGAAGGCAACACCATCTGTCCGTTGGGCGATGCTGCCGCATGGCCGGTTGCCTCCGCCATCCGTCACTTCCGTGACGAGTTTGAGTGGCACGTTCTGAATCCCGAACTGAGCCAACGACAGAATTATGGCTTGGCCGGCTATGCAGAGCCGATTGTTGCACCGGCGGCCAATTCTTAAATTGTTTATTTATTCATCTGAATAACTCGTAATGAGCGAAGAAGTAAAAAAAATCAAAATCACCATAGACGGCAAAACAACCGAAGTGCCGGAGGGTACCAGCATTCTGGAAGCCGCCCGCACCATCGGTGGTCAGGCTGTGCCGCCGGCCATGTGTTATTACAGCACGCTGGAAAATTCAGGCGGCCGCTGCCGTACCTGTCTGGTGGAAGTGACCAAAGGATCGGATGCAGACCCGCGCCCGATGCCCAAACTGATGGCAAGCTGCCGCACCGCCGCAATGGACGGCATGGAAGTGAAAAACGCCACAAGCGAGCGTACGCTGGAAGCACGCAAAGGCGTAACCGAGTTCTTGCTGCTGAACCACCCGCTGGATTGCCCTGTATGCGACCAAGCCGGTGAGTGCCACCTGCAAGACCTGAGCTACGAACACGGACTGGAAACCACCCGTACCGAGTTTGAGCGCAGAACCTTTGACCACGACGACATCGGTCCGTATATCAAGCTGAACATGAACCGTTGCATCTTGTGTGCACGCTGTGTTCTTCTCGCAAACCAGCTGACCGAGCAGCGCGAACACGGAATCTTGTTCCGGGGCGAGAAAGCAGAGATTTCGACCTATCTGAACAAAGCTCTGGAAAATGATTTTATCGGCAACGTTATAGATGTTTGCCCTGTAGGCGCTCTGACAGACCGAACTTTCCGTTTCCAAAGCCGGGTCTGGTTTACCAAGCCCATGAATGCGCACCGCAACTGCCCGACTTGTAGCGGCAAAGCCGTTTTGTGGATGAAAGGAGAGAAAATCTTGCGTGTAACGGCCCGGAAAGATATCTACGGCGAGGTACACGACTACATCTGCAACACCTGCCGCTTCGAGACCAAAGAAGTAAGCGCGTGGAACATCGAAGGACCGCGCCACATAGACCGCCATTCGGTTATCTCTACCAATCATTATGAGAAACCTGAAAATATGGTGAAAAGAATAGACTCGGAATCTGCCAAGGAGATAAGCAAAGCCGACGAAAAGTGGGAGAAAGATAAAAAGCTGCTATGACACATCTGACGTTTTCTATAATATTGGTGCTCATTCTGTTTACGCTGTCCATTGCGGTGGCAGCCTACTCCACTTGGGCCGAACGTAAAGTAGCTGCGGTAATGCAGGACAGAATCGGGCCGAACCGTGCAGGGCCTTTCGGCATTCTGCAACCTTTGGCCGATGGCGGAAAGCTTTTCTTCAAAGAAGAATTCATCCCAAGAAACGCGGAGAAGTTTCTGTTCATCATTGCGCCGGGGCTGTTGATGTTTATCTCGCTCATCACCGGTGCGGTAATCCCATGGGGCCGAAGCCTGAACATCGGCGGCACCTCGTTTGACCTGCGCGTAGCCAATATAGATGTAGGTGTACTCTACATCATCGGTATGGCTTCCATCGGCGTTTACGCCATTATGATCGGCGGCTGGGCGTCGAACAACAAATATTCTTTGATGGGCGCCATCCGTGCGTCATCACAGATGATTTCTTATGAATTGGCGATGGGTCTGTCACTGCTCTACGTAATAATGATGAGCGGCACTTTGGATCTGAAAATAATGACCGAACTGCAAGCCACGGGAAAAATCTGGG
>RDDY01000014.1 GCA_003852805.1 Chryseobacterium sp. | reverse complement strand
CGCGGCCAAAACCCGCTGAAACTCTCCGATGGCAGCGAGCGCAAATTCATAGAAGACAATGACACCGTAATCATGCGTGGCCACGCGGAGAAAGACGGCGTGCGCGTAGGCTTCGGCGAAGTGCGGGCTAAGATCTTGCCGGCCAAATAACATCTCAGAGAATTTGTTTAAACACTTAAGTCACTTTAGCAGAAAGCCAAAGAAACCGGATACAAGAACACGTAAGAAGTAAAACCGAAGGTTTTAAAACTTAAGTGCTCTACAATGCGGCATTCAAAAGATTCTTAAGTGACTTAGGTGTTATTCTGTTTCCTCTTTAAGCTGTGAACTCTAGCCTATGCACACTCAGAAATTTATCAACGATTTATCTTATAAGATTGTGGGCGCATGCATCGAAGTTCACAAAATTGCAGGTCCTGCTCTTTATGAAGATATTTATCATCAATGTTTAGAGAGAGAGTTCGCAATCGCCGGATTAAGTTTTAAATCAGAACTCATCATTCCTTTCTCGTACAAAGACGTAAAAATCGATTGTCAGCTAAGGTGCGATTTCCTTATAGAAGACTTGATAGTCTTAGAAATTAAATCGGTCGCAGATATTCATCCGATCCATCGTGCACAGACTCTTAATTACATGAACATGCTCAATGTCCCCCGGGCAATTCTTATCAATTTCAATGTAACTAATATTTATCACGAGGGTTACGAAACTTTCGCTTCGAAAACATTTTCGTCTCTACCTCGACTATAACTTCAAAATGAAAACATACATTCCCTCTGAGTTGGCGCCGCCGCAGCTACAGCAGTTGATGCAGACGGCCATTGCGCCGCGGCCCATTGCGCTGGCATCCACGGTAGATAAGGACGGCAACTGCAACCTGTCGCCGTTCAGTTTTTTCAACATGTTCAGTACCGTGCCGCCGATTGTGATTTTCTCGCCGGCGCGACGCGTGCGCGACAACACAACAAAGCATACGCTAAAAAATGTGATGGCCGTGCCGGAAGTGGTCATCGGGATTGTCAACTATCCGATTGTGCAACAGATTTCCTTGGCTTCCACCGAATACGGTGATGGCGTCAACGAATTCATCAAGGCAGGCCTGACAATGAAAGATGCAGACTTGGTCAAGCCGAAACTCATCGCCGAGTGTCCCGTGAACTTCGAGTGCAAGGTTCAAGAGGTAAAACATTTAGGGAACGAAGGCGGTGCCGGAAACCTTGTAATTTGCGAAGTCCAAAAAATCCATGTGCGCGAGGAATACTTGGACGCAGACGGGAACCTGGACCAGACTAAGTTGGACTTGGTGGCACGCCTGGGCAGCAATTGGTATTCCCGCAACAATGCCGATAATTTGTTCGAGGTGCCCAAGCCGCTGGTGACAAAAGGTATCGGTTTTGATCAATTGCCTGACAGCATAAAACTGAGCAAAGTCTTTACGGGAAACAATCTCGGTATGCTGGCCAACACAGAATCTCTGCCCGACGACAATTTTAGTAGCGATGAAACTGTTCACCGTAAGGCGCAGGAACTGCTCCACAATAATAAGATAGCGGAAGCATGGGAAATGCTTGCGCTGAAATAAATGAAGCCGGCTTACGCCGGCTTTTTCATAATCTCTCCAAACCTTTTACGGCGGGGCCCGTCAATACATTTCCGTCCAAATCATAGCGTGCGCCGTGGCACGGACAGTCCCACGAACGCTCGGTATCGTTCCAGTTGACGGTGCAACCCACATGCGTGCAGGTGCTGTTGAGCGCGTGCAGCGTACCGTTTTCATCTCGGTAGGCAGCAATGTTTTCGCCGTCGAATTTTACCACGCGTCCTTCACCGTTCTTCAGTTCTTTCAAACTCTCCAGTTTATCGGCTGTGATTTTATCCTTGATGAATTTGAAAACCACATCAGCGTTTTCTTTGACGGTTTCCGTAAAGCCGGCGACGGGTTTGATCCGGCTTGGATCGAAGAGTTCTTCATACTTGCTTTCGCCTGCAAGAATGAGGTCTGAAATGACCAGCGCCGATGCACTGCCGAAGGTGATGCCGTTGCCATAAAAACCTGTCGCCACATATATGTTTTTATCGCCGGGCATCTTACCGATGAAGGGCAGCTCATCATTGGGTTGGTAGTATTGAGATGACCACATATAAGCTACCTTATCCACGTCAAAGTACTGCCGCACATGCGCTTCCAAATTGGCAAAGCATTGTTGGGTATCCGTCTCGTGGCCGGTCTTGTGATCCTCGCCACCGACAATCAGATACTGCTCGCCATCAATTTCCTGGCTGCGGTAATAGTAGTAGAACTCAGCCATATCCGCAGCCTGAGCTTTGGGATATTCGCCCGACTTTAATTTTACGGCGATAGCATAACTGCGGTACGGAGCATTGAAAAAATCCATCCGATTGATCCCCGGCGGCAAGTGCGTGGCCCAAACAAAATTGTCGGCAGTAAATACACTGTTCGCGGTTTTCACTATCACTGCTTCATCTTTTTCTTCCACAGATTCTACGCGGCTGTGCGTCAGAATCTCACCGCCTGCCTTTACAAAAGCTTCGGCCAGAGCGCTGACATACTTCAACGGATGAAACTGCCCCTGACCCTCGATGCGCACAATGCGGATAAATGGCAAAGGAAACGGCATGGAGTCTACCCAACTGATGGGTATACCGACTTTTTCGGTAGCCGAGTAGAAATCATCGAGTTGTTTGTTCTGTTTTTCGTCGGTCGAAAATTCGTAAGCAGGGCGAATATCAAATTCGCATTCTATATCGTTGTCAGAAATATTTTCTCGGATAAAGTCTAAAACATCGGGGCCGACTTCCGCCAATAAACGCGCTTTATCTTCGCCGAAATCGCTGATCACATCTTGATATTCGGCGTCAAAATAATTGTTGATGTGGGCCGTGGTACCGCCCGTTGTTCCAAAGCCGATTTCTCTGGCTTCCAACAACAGGCATTTTTTCCCGTGCTTCTGTAATCTGTAAGCCAAACTGACGCCGGTAATGCCACCGCCTGCTATAATCACATCATAATGGTCATGGTTGGCAGAGGGCTTAAACTTTGGCCCCGGAATGGTCTGCCACAAGCTTTTATTGAATCCGTCTCTTTTCATATCGTTAAATTTTGTTTGGTAAACTGTTTACTCGACGTCACTCTTGGTTTTGAAAATATCGTTCAGAAATTCAAGCATTGCGTCCGCAGCCTTTTCCAAGTCGCC
>RDDY01000195.1 GCA_003852805.1 Chryseobacterium sp. | reverse complement strand
TGGATGATAACCAATTAAACTCTTTGGACCTGACGAATCTGGAAAAGCTCAATTGGATGTCGGTTAATAAAAACGGGCTGCAAACATTGGTAACGGTAAACAATCCGGCGCTCAAGACTTTGCTGCTGACCGATAATCAATTGAAGTCTTTGGACTTTCAAGACGGAAAACCAAACAATGTAACGCTGATCAACGTGTCCAACAATGTCGGGTTTAACTTGGTCAAAAAAGATTGCAATGACAAAATACCGACAATGCCGGAAGGTGTTACCATAAGCGACAACTGTAATCTGTCGGTGCAAAACACAACCGTTAACACGAAACTGTTCTACGATGCCCGTACCCAAACGGTGCAATCAAGCCCAAACAGTGAATACATTATTTATACTACCACAGGCAAAGCTGTACAGATGGGGACAACAACATCGGGTAAGGTCTCGACCGAGGGTTTGCCGAAAGGCGTTTACCTGCTGAAACAGGCCGATAAAACACTGCGTTTTATACGATAAAGCGTAAAGTAGTCAGATGATGAAAACCATCCGCCGACCGGCGGATGGTTTTGTTTTACAGTCTGATGCTGTGGTGGCCGTCGTCTTCTACGGGTGCGTGGGCATCGTGCTCGAAGTTGTTGACACTTTCGTCCACGGCATCGGCAATAATCTTTTCGGTCTTTATTTTCTTGATGGCGATGTTCAGCTCGTTCCCGAAGAGAATCAAAACGATGTTGACATTTACCCAGATCATCAGCAAAAGAATTGAGCCGATGGAACCGTACAAAACATTGTAACGCGCAAAATTGCTGACGTAATACGCAAAGAAGTAAGTGGTCAGGATAAAGAGAACCAGGCTGAAAACGGAACCCGGAATGGCCTCTTTGTATCGACGGATTTTCAAACAACCGGCCCAATACAGCAGCGATATCAGAATAAAGTAGAAAACCGGAAACGAGATAAAACCGATGATTTTCGACAAGTTGTTGACGAACCAACTGATGGTGTATTCGGGTTTGAAAAGCTTCAACACCACCTCGGCATAGTAAATACCAAGCAGCGATGCAATGATGATGGTAATAAATGCCACCGTAATTCCGAACGCGATGAGATATTCCTTAACAAACGGCCGCTTTTGGTCAGTGTTCAGATTGAAACCGTTGATCAACGAATGCGTGCCGTTGGTGGCGAAAACCAGCGCAAACGCTATGGTTGCAATATTGTTGATTCCCTTCAAGTTCGGCATTATACTTTCCTGAATGTATTTGGACACATCCGAATGCATGTGCGCCGGGAAGATGTTGGTCATCAGCACATCGAAGATGTAGAATTGCAGGCTCTCATAATGCGGCAGATACGGCAAAATGGACAGCAAGAAAAGAATGAACGGAAACAAACTCAAAAAGAACGCCCAAGATATGCCCGCCGCCTGCCGTACCACAGGATTTTTAAAAATGCCTTCGCCGTAAATCTCGAACATCTTCAGGAGCGAAATGTCCAATGCCGGAAGGTGAATGGAATCCAGAAAATCCCTAAAGCGGATGAGGAAGCGTGGCAGTTTTTTCGGCATTCAGCTATATTTGCAGGAAACAAATATAACAAAATGCGTATTAGTCTGCTGTGCATCGGTAAGACCGACAGCGCCGAGATCCGCCGGCTTATCGATTATTACACGGCTCGGCTGCCACGGCACATCGGCTTCGAGATTATCGAAATCCCCGACATCAAAAATGCCAAGAATCTGTCGCCCGACCAAATCAAAAAGGAAGAAGCCAAGGCATTTCAACTCCACGTGAAAAATGGCGACCACGTGGTGCTCTTAGACGAAAGAGGCAAGCAATACAGCTCACGCGAGTTTGCAGCGAAATTGGATGAGCGAATGAATTCCTCTGTAAAGCAACTAAGCTTCTGCATTGGCGGCGCTTACGGTTTCTCCGATGAAATGTACAACCGCGCCGACGAAAAAATCTCTCTGTCTAAAATGACATTCACCCACCAAATGGTTCGCCTTTTCTTTGTGGAGCAAATATACCGCGCGTTCACCATTCTACAAGGAAAGCCGTATCATAACGATTGAGGAGGTTAGAGGTTAGAGGTTAGATGTTAGATTTTAGAATCAAGAGCTAAGAGTTCAGATCTCAGATTTTAGATCTCAGATTTTAGAAATTAGAGTTGAGAATCGAGAACTCATCTTTTGTCATTACGGAGGAATCTAAACCGTTTAGAGACGAGAACCAAGAGCCGGTAATCAAGACTACTGATATACAATTAATAGCTTCTAGCCTACCGCTTATAAACCGTATTAAGCGCAAGGGTGCTCATGAAGCCGCCCAACAAAAATCCCATCAGCGCGCCGACAAAAATATCGCCGGGGAAATGCACACCGAGATAGATCCGACTGTAAGAAACAACGGCCGCCCAAAGTATCAACAGATACGCCCAGTAACCATAGAAGCGCTTGAAAACTCGGGTGAAGAATGTGGCCAGAAAGAAAGCATTGGATGCATGCGCTGAATAGAAGCCGAATGGACCGCCGCACGTCACTCTGCGCATCCGGGGAATAAGCGTCGGGTCGTTGCAGGGCCGAAGTCGCTCGAAGCCGTATTTTGCGACATTTGACAACTGATCCGACAGCGCCACGCCCAAACCTACAAACAATAAAATATAAAGGAAGTCTCGGCCTTTGTAATTGCGATAAACAAGAAACAGAATGACCAAGTAGAGCGGAATCCAAACCCAGCGGTCGGAGACCAAAGTCCAGAATTGATCGTATCCTTCACTGCCCAAGCCGTTCAGCAGCAGTAACAACCGGTGGTCTTCGGCAATTACCTCGCTCATTTTTTGCGACTTACAGGGCCGTCATGCTCATCGGCGGGGGGTACGCTGCCGTCTCTGTCAGTGAACGGATTGGTACTCTCGCGCATCGATTCTATCTGCTTTTGAACATCGGACATCGGGTTCAGATCGCTAACCGACTTTTTCACGTTGTCTATTTCCGCCTTTATCTCGGCCACGGGATTGTCGGTTTCTTTCATGATTTCGGTCTTGATGTCCTCCATCGCGCCTTTCATTTTGCGAACTCCTTGACCGAGCTCCCTCGCAATTGACGGAATTTTATCCGGGCCAAACAACACCACAATTACCAATGCTACCACGAGCATCTCTCCTATACTGAGCTCCATTGACTTTTTATCTGATTAACTGCCGCGGCAGCTTTAGAAATTGACAACCA
>RDDY01000142.1 GCA_003852805.1 Chryseobacterium sp. | reverse complement strand
ACATTATGTAAACATAGCTTCCACCGATTTGCATACTGGCATAAACGAAACGGTGGTGGTGGTTGGAGTGAAGTGTCTTTTTGCTTTGTTTTTTTCGCATTGGGACAGCTCTTTGCAACCGCAGGAACGAGGATTGCAATGTGCTGTTGAGCGTTGGCAAAAAACAACGCAAAAAGTATGACAGTTGCAAACGGTGGCAATGCCATAGAAGACAGACCAAGCGTTGGCTTTGTGCGATTGGGTCTGGCTAAAGCCGTATTTTTTCTGTGCGTAGGCAGAGCGTGGGTTGTATAGATTTGGTAGCAAAAGCATTTTTGCTATTGCTTCAATATTTCGATTTTTAAAAATAATATCTCACACATACAAACTTAAATCTCGAGTTTTGTAAAATTATTACGTTTTTTAGATTTAATTTTACGATTTATTTGTTTTTAATTCCAGAATATAATATCTTTGTATCACAAAATGTAACTTACAATCGAAATATTATGTACACGGAAATACTAAGGATAATTGAAGGCGGACTGAATAAAGACACTAAAAAGGTTTTAAATTATTCTAAAACGCTTGCTGAAAAGCTAGATGGAGATGGTAACCAAAAGTTGGCTAAGCTTATCCTTAAGACTATAGATAAAGGTCCCGCTACAACAGTGACTATGGATGAATTACTTACAACGCCTGTTGACCAAGAAAGTCGTCTAAGTATTGTTGATGTAGAAGTTCCGTCGAAAGAGAAGAATTTAATCGTTCTACCTCAACTTGTAGAGAACAAGATTAGCGATTTTATTAATCTCGTAAAACATCAAAACGAATTGATTAGAAGTGGTATAGAAACGTCTAATACATTATTGCTATTTGGAAAGCCTGGAGTTGGAAAAACAAGCGTTGCAAGATATATTTCTGAAAGTACCGGATTACCTCTTGTAATAGCAAGATTTGATGCAATCGTTTCTTCACTTTTGGGAAATACAGCTAAGAACATCAGAAAAATATTTGAGTTTGCTGAAAACAAACCTTGCATTCTATTTCTTGATGAATTTGATGCAATTGCTAAAGCAAGGGATGACCAATATGAGTTAGGAGAATTAAAAAGGGTTATTAATAGCTTGCTTCAAAACATTGATGTCTTTGCTAAAAACAATATACTTATTGCAGCAACCAATCATCCAGAAATTTTAGATAAAGCAATTTGGAGAAGATTTAATACTGTTATCGAAATTGGTGCTCCTCAAGAAAATGAAATTGAAGAGCTTATTAAAAACTTTGTTGATGATTTCAAAACCGATTTCATAAACGATGAAAAAAAGAAAGACAGATTAGTGAAACTTTTTGAAGGGAAAACACCATCAGATATAAAAGCTGTCATTAACAATGCAAAAGCACATACAATTATTCATAACAGTGATACCTTATCTTATGAAGATGTTATTATTGAACTATACGAATTTAATAATAATGGAAATATTACTATTGAAAAGCTTGTTGAGTTCCTAAATGAGAATGGAGTACCACAAGCAACTATTGCCGAACGTATGAAAGTATCATTAAGACAAATAAGAAACTATTTAAACAAACAAGCCTAAACTATGGAAAATAAAAATTTGCCAATTAAATTCTTTCAGAAAAGACAGAAAGATGAAATGGGAACAGAAGCTGGCGGAGGTCAAACAATCCCTAAATGGGCTTCTCAAGGACAGTTAAGAGAGAAATCAGAGTATATTAAAACAGTCTTGGCAGAAGTTTCCACTTCATTAGCCGAAAAAGTTAAAAAGAACAACTATATACCTTCAGTAGTAAAACTAAAGGTAAATGGCGATGCTTTAGCTAAAACCTACAGAAAAGAAATTGGTAATCTTTTCAATGTTGGTAAGCTGAATATAATTGGTGTGAGCGGTGAAGATGAAGTATTGATTAAAATCGACAACGAAAATGACCTAAAAGGCATTTTAAAAAAATTCTCAAGTGTCAATTTTGAACTTCCAAATTATACTCATCAAATAGGTATTTCAGCGATTAATAACATAGAAGAATTTAAACCTCAAATTGACATTGAGGAAGAAGATGAAGAGCAAGTATATAAAGTAAAACTATTCAATTACGGCAATGCCGATTTGAACAATATCCTTATCAGAAGTTTCGAAAAGTACTGTAGAGACAACAATATTGAATTTGAAAAAGCTGAATATTCAGACGAATTAAACATTTTCAGAATTAGCAAGGTAACTACCGATGATTTTGACGAATTGCGTGACTTTGACGGCATTCAGCTAATTACAGAAATGCCTACTTATAGCCTGACCTTAGATGAATTGACAGAAGAAAATGTTATTGAAATAAAACAGCCAAAGGAAGGTGCGAATTATCCAGTTGTAGGAGTTCTTGATACAGGGATTTCAAACATTCCACACCTTATTCCTTGGCTGCACAATAAAAGTTTCACCAAATATCACGAAGATTATATTAATAAAGGACACGGTACTTTTGTAGCTGGCGTTTTGTTATACGGCGATAATTTGGAAGGTAAAGACTACACTGGTTTTGAAGGGTGTAAATTGTTTGAAGCCATAGTAATGCCTGATTTGAGTAAACAAAAAATATTTGAGGACGAATTAATTGAAAACATTAGGGAAGCAATCACTGACCATAATGAAATAAAAATATGGAATTTATCTCTTGGGACGGACAGAGAAGCCGATTTATATGAATTTTCAGATTTTGCAAAGGCATTAGATGAAATTCAAGAAGAAAACAATGTTTTGATATGCAAATCTGCAGGCAATTGTAATAATTTTAGAATTAATGCACCAAAAAGCAGAATAGCCAAATCTGCCGATACAGTTAGAGGACTTGTAGTTGGTTCTATTGCTCACGACAAGTTGGCTACAGATTACGCCGAGAAAAACAATTCATCTCCTTTTTCAAGAATTGGCCCAGGACCATCAAATTTGATAAAACCTGATGTTGTTCATTTTGGTGGAAATGCTGGTTTAGATAACACCAACAAACTTGTTATTAACCCTGTTAAATCTTTCTCTTCAGATGGAAGTTTAGCAAAACAAGTGGGAACCAGTTTTTCTACACCTCGTATTGCGGCTATAACGGCAGGCGTTCATTCAATGTTAAGTGAAGAGTTTAACCCTCTTCTTTTGAAAGCACTTGTAATACATTCTGCAAAGTATCCAGAAGAAATGAGAATGACCATTGCAGAAAAAATTGATGCAGCAGGATT
>RDDY01000107.1 GCA_003852805.1 Chryseobacterium sp. | reverse complement strand
GTGCTTTTGCAACCTGCCTTGGATCCGTATCAAGAAAAATACTCGAAAGACAGCCTGCAGATATTGGGCGAGCTTTTACAAATAGCCAAAGAGAATGCCGAGGGCAAAGTCGACTTCTTCATCGCGCCCGAAACCGCCATTCCCGGCGTGGGCGGCATTAGTGAACGCGGGCTTTCAATTAGTTTGCTGTTGAATGAAATTGCAGATTTTACTTCACAATATCGTGGTGCGAGCTTTGTCACAGGCGCGTCTACCTACCGCGTCTATGACAACGAGGCAGAGAAATCTTCCACGGCTTACCGCAACCGTTTCGCCGACGTATGGATGGATAGTTACAACGCGGCGTTGCAAATAGTTCCGGGTGCCGCCACCATCGACACATACCACAAAGGCAAATTGGTTCCCGGGGTGGAAATCTTTCCTTACATGAAGACTTTGGAACCCGTTTTGGGCAACGCCATGCTGGATTTGGGGGGCACGGTGGCCTCGCTGGGCACGGATGAGGTACGGAAGGTTTTCGCAAATCCATACAACAATGCAGTGCTGGGACCCATCATCTGTTACGAAAGCATTTACGGAGAATTTGTAACGGGATACGTAAAGAACGGAGCCAACCTGCTTGCCATCGTCACCAATGACTCTTGGTGGGGCTATTCGCCGGGACACAGACAACTGCTGGCGTACGCCAAGCTTCGCGCCATAGAAACCCGAAAGGAGGTGGTGCGGTCGGCCAACAGCGGCGTGAGCGCGTTGATCAACGCGAAAGGCGATGTGGTGGAAACTCTGCCATACGGCGCTCAAGGTGCGCTTAAAGTAAAAGCAGGACTGCACGAAGGTCAAACGGCTTATGTGCGTTATGGCGACGTGATTTATCTGGTGGCGCTGTTTGTTTTCGGCTTCATGCTTGCCTATTATGTCGCGCAGATTATTCTTGCTAAAAATAATAAAACGCTTGCGAGGTAAAAATAATATTCGTTATTTTGCACTTCGATTTGAATAAGTAGTAAAAGACGATAAGATATGTCAAGAGTTTGCCAGATAACAGGAAAGCGCGCAATGGTAGGGAACAGTGTTTCTCACGCTAACAACAAGACTAAAAGACGCTTTGAGATCAACCTGCTGGAGAAGAAATTCTACCTTCCTGAGCAGGAGAGATACGTAACACTGAAGGTTTCTGCACATGGTTTGAGAATCATCAACAAGGTGGGTGTTGAAGCCGCGGTGGAAAATGCAATTAGAAACGGTTTCATTAAATAATAATCAGACACAATGGCTAAGAAAGGTAACAGAGTACAGGTGATACTGGAATGTACTGAGCAGAAAGAAACCGGCGTACCGGGAATGTCTCGCTACATTACAACCAAGAATAAAAAGAATACGACAGAGAGATTGGAGTTGCAAAAATTCAATCCGTTCTTGAAGAAGTATACTTTACATAAAGAAATCAAGTAACATCCAAAAGCAGTAAACAATGGCTAAGAAAACAGTAGCAACCCTACAGACGGGCTCCAAGAAAATGACGAAAGTCGTGAAAATGGTGAAGTCTCCTAAAAGCGGCGCTTACGTCTTCGAAGAGAAAGTAGTGAATGCTGACCAAGTGGATGCTTTCCTGAAGAAATAATTCAGCGACATATTCAAATATAAAACTATCCGGCTTCGGGTAGTTTTTTTTGTATCAACAATGAAAAGCGTAATTTTGGTTGCAGCGCAAAAAACAGCGCTGCATATCAATTAACATTCTATTATGGCCAAATGGTTTAAAAACATTTTCAAGAAAGAAGAGAAAGAAACACTGGACAAGGGTTTGGAGAAATCCAGCCAATCTTTCTTCGATAAAGTCTCACGCGCCGTTGTCGGCAAAAGCAAAGTTGATGAAGATGTATTGGATGAGCTGGAAGAGGTGTTGATTGCTTCAGACGTGGGCGTTGAAACCACAGTGAAAATCATCCGTCGGATCGAAGACCGCGTGGCCCGTGACAAATATGTCAATGTCAGCGAACTGGACAAAATCTTGCGCGAAGAGATTTCGGGACTTCTGATGGATAATCCGCACGCCGGCAGCAACAATATCGATACCGCCAAGAAGCCATACGTAATCATGGTCGTCGGCGTAAACGGTGTCGGCAAAACCACGACAATCGGTAAACTGGCCAATCAATTCAAGTCCCAAGGGTTGAAGGTGGTGCTGGGCGCCGCAGATACCTTTAGAGCGGCTGCCGTGGATCAGTTGACAATTTGGGCCGAAAGGGCAGATGTTCCCATCGTAAAGCAAGATATGGGTTCCGACCCCGCATCGGTGGCTTTCGACACGGTGCAATCGGCAGTGGCACAGCAGGCCGATGTGGTTTTGATAGATACCGCCGGGCGCTTGCACAATAAAGTCAACCTGATGAACGAACTGTCCAAGATCAAGCGCGTCATGCAAAAAGTGATTCCCGATGCGCCGCATGAGGTGTTGTTGGTCCTCGACGGTTCCACGGGTCAAAACGCCTTCGAGCAGGCAAAACAGTTTACCGCAGCTACGGAAGTAACGGCCTTGGCGGTGACCAAATTAGACGGCACGGCGCGTGGCGGAGTGGTTATCGGCATCTCTGATCAGTTCCAAATTCCTGTAAAATATATCGGTGTCGGCGAGCGTATGGAAGATCTCCAGCTTTTCTATGGCATAGAGTTTGTTGATTCATTTTTCAAGAAACGAGAAGCGTAAACATTCGATAATTCTCATCGTATTTCCGCTTTCTTGCTTTTTGTTTCAATCAAATCAATAAACTATTAAAATTTGAAATTATGGGAATTCTGGGATGGATTATCTTCGGTTTGATTATCGGAGTATTGGCAAAACTGGTGATGCCGGGAAAACAAGGTTACGGCTGGCTGGCCACCATTATCTTAGGTATTTTGGGTGCCATGCTGGGCGGTTGGATCGGCAGTGCGTTGGGCATGGGAAGCGTAGACAGTCCATGGAGCCTCGGTTCCATCATCATGTCGGTCATCGGCGCAGTAATCCTAATCGCCATTTATGGGGCGCTGACGCGGAAAAGACCGTGATAAGCGTTTCACCACAAACAAATAAAGCCCGCTGATTGCGGGCTTTTTGGTTTTATGTGAATGCTTGTCAATCTAAACTCACGCGGTAAAAACTCTGCATAAAGTTGCCTTCGCCTTTTTTCTTGTCGTTCAACATCTGAATCACCGAATAGTTGCTTTCGCCAATCTTGGTCTTGAAGTAGCTTTCCATCAGATCGTCCTCGTTTGAGTTTTTAAACAGTTTATTGATTTGATTGAAACA
>RDDY01000275.1 GCA_003852805.1 Chryseobacterium sp. | reverse complement strand
TCAACGTGCGCGCTTTGGACTTTAGTTCGACATCGGAAATCAAACCTTTCGTAAAGCTCGACATGAGGCCGAAAGCCACGCTCTTGCAGCATCTTAGCCATATATTCAAAACTGTGGTTGGTCACCGGCATGGCGTTCTCCCCGAATCCTGCCGTCAAGAAACCCTGCGGTTCTTTATCGGAGAAACCCATCGGACCGATCAAGCTTTTACAGCCTTTCTCATTTGCCCACTCTTCAGCTTTCTTCAATAGAGCATCGAAGACCTCAGAATCGTTGTAAGTTTCAAGGTAGCTGAATCGGGCGGTTTGCAAATCATTTGAAGCATTGAATTCTTTCGGAACAATCAGCATGATTCGCCCGACAGCGTCGCCGTTCTTGTACGCTAAGAATAATGCGGTATCGTTCTCGGAAAACGCAGGATTTTTATCGGGGTTGAAAAAAGTCTTGTCGTCGGCATAAAGCGTCGGAACCCAGCCGCTATGGCCTCGGTGAATTTTGCCGGGCAGGGCTATAAATGTTTTGCGCTCTTTCGGAGTCGTTACTTCCCGAATTTCAACTGCCATTTCAATAAATTGTATAAAGATAAACTTGCGCTGTAAACAAGTGGCGCCGTTGCCACGCCGGCAATAACGTCCACAAAATAGTGCGCTTTGATATAAACTGTAGCCATCATCAGTAAAATAACAAACGGCATCAAAAACGCAATAAAACTTCGGCGGTTGTAATAAAGCCAGAGCAAGACAACCCAACTGATTCCCACATGCGAGCTGGGGAATGCCGCCGTCGGCGCTTCGCCGTTAGCCTGAATAACTTTAATGACTTTTCCGAAAATGCCTTGGGCTTCAATTTGATTTGCGGGCGGTTCAAAATAAAACTGCGGACCGTGTGCCGGCATTATGATGAAGAATAAATAGTAAACGAGAAAGGACGAAATCAGCACAAAGCCGAACTCTTCCGTCTTTTGCGCCGGCAGTTTCCTGATGCCCCACAACACGGCAAGCGGCATCAAGTAGTACGAGAAATAACCCATGAACATCAGTTCATTGAAAAACGCTCCGTTCAAACGCTCCGAAAACTTTAGCGCAGGTTGGTAGCCGAAGATGCGTTCGTCCCAAGTCATCAAACGCTCGTCCAGCGGAGTGCCGAAAAACAAGTTCAAAGCTGCGGTCTCTTTATACAAAACACTGAGCGCGGCGTAAACCGAGATAACCGATACAAGCGTGAACACCCGAGCGGAAACGCGCGGTTTCAATAGAATAAGCACTGCAAACAGAAGGGCGAAGAGTAGTCGGCTGCCGAGCAGATCGAAATTAAAGTTAGTGCCTGTCTCGCTCAAAGCCAGCGCAACCGCGACAATGGCAAAGTAAAGCATAACCGGCCAGAGCAAGATTGGCAGGTTTTCGAAAACTTTCCTCACCGTCGATTACTGCTGCTGTTTACGACACATGACCCAAGTGGAATTGGTCAGATCATAAATTTTTTGGATATCGTGAAGAATCTGTTCAAAGTCAATTTCAAGGTCTTTCAGCAAACCTGTTTTCATGTCGAAAACCCAGCCGTGCACAATCGGGAATTCGTCTACAATGTAACGTTCTTGCACGCATGCCATTTTTATGACGTTGACGCATTGTTCCTGTACATTCAGCTCTACCAAACGGTCATAGCGTTCTTGCTCATCGGCAATGGCATCCAACTCTGCATGGTGTAGACGGTAGACGTCGCGGATGTTTCTGAGCCAAGGATTCAGCAAGCCCAAATCGGCGGGCTCCATTGCAGCTTTTACGCCGCCGCAACCGTAATGACCACAAACAATAATGTGTTTCACGCGCAGATTTTCAACTGCGTATTGGATGGCCGATGCAGCGTTCATGTCGATACCGTTGACCACGTTGGCCACGTTGCGGTGCACAAAGAGTTCACCCGGTTTCAAGCCCATCATTTCCTCTGCCGCCACACGGCTGTCAGAGCAGCCGATGTACAGATATTCGGGTGTCTGACCTTTGGCCATCTCCGCGAAATATTCTGCGTTTTCAGCGGTTTTCTCATCTGCCCAGCGGCGGTTATTTTGAAAAATGTCTTGGTAAGATTGTGGCATAGTGTAATGTTTTTGGGGTGTAAAAGTACGAAAGACGGAATAAATATTATTTGCCGTTCTTGGCAGAATGAGAGTGCGCAGTCCCGAAGAAGCCGTCAATACAAAAACAAAACGCCCTGCATCTCTGCAAGGCGTTCCCATTAAATATTAAAACTGTTAAAGTTTTGCGAATTGTTTGTTGACGAAGTCGGTCAACTCCTTTCCTTTCAGCAGATTTTGTGAAAGTTTGGCGAGTTTCAGCGCTTGCCGGATCTGCTCGTTGCGCTTCTCGGTGTCTTCTTCTTTCAGGATGCGCTCAGCCAGTGGGCTGTTAGCATTCACTACCAACTGATACATCTCCGGGAAGTTGCCCATGCCGAACATTCCGCCGCCGCCGGTCATCTGCATATCCTTCATACGGCGCATGAACTCAGGATTGGTAATTGCAAATGGAGTTTCGTCGCTGTCCAAGTCTTCCATCTGGACATTGTATGCTTTGTCATCGATAGCTTCTTCGATGGACTTTTTAACCGTTTTCTTTTCATCGTCTTTAAGCTTGGCGATGATCGGCTCGTCTTTATTGATCAGTTTGCTGGTGGCGTCTGCGTCCACGCGTGCAAACGAGATTTTATCCTTGCTGGTTTCCAGTTTCTGGATCAGGTGCGGCACGATAGGTGAGTCGAGCAGCAAGACTTCATAACCCTTGGCTTTTGCCTGGCTGATATAGCTGTCCTGCTGATCTTTGTCGGTTGCGTAAAGGATGATGGTTTTATCATCTTTATCGGTTTGATTCGGTTTGATTTTCTCCATCAATTCATCCCAAAGCAGATACTGTCCATCGACCGTTGGATAAAGCGCGAACTTGTCGGATTTCTCGAAGAATTTCTCCTCGGAGATCATACCGTATTCGATAACGATTTTAATGTCGTTCCACTTCTTTTCATAATCCTCGCGGTTTTCCTTGATGAGCGACGTCATCTTGTCTGCCACCTTTTTGGTGATGTAGGTCGAAATCTTTTTCACCGCACCGTCTGCTTGGAGGTAAGAACGGGAAACATTCAACGGAATATCGGGGGAGTCTATCACGCCGCGCAGCAGTGTCAAGAAATCGGGCACAATGCCTTTTACCTCGTCGGTCACAAAGACCTGGTTTTGGTACAGCTGGATTTTGTCCTTCTCGATGTTGATGTTGTTGCCCAGTTTCGGGAAGAAAAGAATCCCGGTCAGATTGAACGGATAGTCGACATT
>RDDY01000029.1 GCA_003852805.1 Chryseobacterium sp. | reverse complement strand
GCCAGCGCCGATGGTACTGCTAACGCGGAAGAGTAGGTCGCCGCCGGTCTTTATCAAAACCCTCATACCATTACGGTATGAGGGTTTTTTGTTATGGGCGGTTATAGCACATGCGGAAATCTCTTGACTGCCATCCACGCGATTTGCCGTAACTAAGATGTCCACTGCATAATTAATGTGCGATAGCTGTTGCACGATTTGTCGGCGGTTATCGAATTAAAAAGGAACCAATTGTCGGGTCCGTTTTCTTTATACAAAGCTTTCTCATTTTTTATTTTTCTTTCGGTTCTCCGTTGCATTTGCTAAGGCAGAGATGTCATCAACCGTAAACTTACCTTTCAGATCAATGTATACAATCTGATCTTCACTGTTCACGGCGATGAGTAATTTTCTGATCTGCTCGCCGCGCTGTTGTGCCAGGATGTTGATTTTCTGACCCTCACTGTTCACCGTTACCCAATCCTGAAACTGCTGTTTCTTCAACTCTGTGTCGAAAGCCTGCCGCATGGCGGGACTGCTGTTTTCGACGGTCGTGATCCGTACCTTTTTGATCTTCTTCATCAGTCGGACCAATTGTTCGCTGTCGCCATCTTGTTTCAGCTGTTTATTGATAAACGGCCGCACAGCAAACATCGGCATATTTAGGGTGGTAAACTTTGCCTCAGGTGCAACAACAACAGACGCCGGCATGAATTCTCTGTTCGGACGACCGGACATCAAACAAGATTGTAGTGAAAAGGCCGCAACTGCAATGATTATAGCTTTCTTCATGACTTATTTTTTAGCGGTGGTCTGTTCTTCACTGATCAATTTGGAAACGTCGTCCATTGACACTTTTCCGTCAAGCATCATCAAGATGCTGTTGCCTTCGGAGTTGATGCTTAGCAACAGATTGTCGAACGTGTCTTTGGTGGTATCCGCCGTCAGGAATTTAATCTTGCTATCCTTGCTGTTCACCGTAATCAATTCTTGGTAATTCAATCCTTTTACCGCGCTCGCGATTTCATTTTGGGCTCTTGTACGCATCAGCGCATTGGTATCGGTTGATTTATCGGGCGCTTCCATAATCAGCATTTTCAGGCTGTTTACTTTGTTCAGCAACGGCATTATTTTCTGCATGTCTTCGTCATCCACTTTCATTTTTGAAAGCATTCTGAACATGGGTTTGGCGACCGTGATGGCAGTGACGCCTTCGGCTTCCTGATACCTATCGAAGATTTGGTTGATCTGAAGTTTCTGTGCAGAAACGCTGAGCGACATGGCACAAACAATGAGGAGGGTGGTTAACTTTTTCATGATTTTATTATTTGATGGTTACAGACATTTTCTCGATCGGCGCCGCGTAGGCTACCGTTTGGTTTAGGTTCTCGCTTAGCAGCCGCAGCGCTGCTTCGGTATAAAGGAGTGCAGTTTCTTCATCGTAGATTTTTTTTCCGTTTACAACGACGTAGTTTTCATCTTCAACAGTTGTTTTCTCCGCGGTATCTGCACGATAAATTTCGGTCGATGGTTCTTCAGACTGCTTCACGGTCTTTGCAACAGCGGTTTCCACCGATGCGATACGCTCTGTTGCAATCGGTTCGGGGATTTCCGCGATTTGTTCCGGAACCGTTGGCGACGTAATTGTTTTCGAATACGTCTTAACAACTTGCTGCGTTGTTTCTCGTGGGCGATGGTTTTCGCTCATCAGGAAATAGCTGCCGAAGATTATTGCTACCGA
This sequence comes from Chryseobacterium sp., assembly GCA_003852805.1. Taxonomy (GTDB): domain Bacteria; phylum Bacteroidota; class Bacteroidia; order Flavobacteriales; family Weeksellaceae; genus Elizabethkingia. The sequence continues at coordinate 17,605 of RDDY01000029.1, read as the reverse complement.
GGCGGCCAACCAAAACAAGGGTTTAATCGGAGCACGCTTCTTAGGTTTCACAATGCTCAGAGGGCTCGGGGTTTGTTGCATCATTTCGTCGAAGCTCCAATCCATTCTTTCGTTCTTCTCTGTATGCAAGGCTTCAAAATAGGCTTGTGCGCCGTGCTCTTTATGATTCTTCAACTGCTTTTCTTCTTCCAAGCCGGTGTCGCCTGAGAAAAATTTACTGAACAATTGTTCGTATTCTTTTGGGTCCATCTTCATTTAAATTTGACTGAATCTTTCCACTGCTCTTTTTTCCATTTCCATGAAACCGGTGATCTGCTCGCGGATGGTTTGGCGTGCTCTGGTAAGATTTGCCCGAACCGCGTTTTCTGCCATTTCCAGCACTTCAGCTATTTCAGCGATTTCGTATTCCTCTACATCTCGCAGGTGAATCACCACCCGTTGCTTCGTCGGAAGTTGATTGATAAAGGCAATGATCTGCTCTTTTATACCGTCGCTTGGCGATTGATAACTGTCATTGCCGTCAAAACTGTTTCGGTACTGCTGTTTTATCTCGTGGTGTTTCAAACGGTTCAGGCACTCGTTCTTCACCGCTCTCATGGCAAAAGCTTTTAGATTGTTGTACTTCGACAGTTCATTCCTCGTTTGCCAAAATTTTAGCATCAGTTCCTGCACTACATCTTCTGCTTCGTCGCCGCTGATCAGGAAACGCTTTGCAAAACGGTACAGTTCATCCCTTAGAATGAAGACCGTTTCTTTAAAGCATTGTTGATCCATAGCGAGCGTTTATAGGTAAGACAACCGAAAGGGCACAAATATTACATTGTGATGAAAAATAATTAAAGTTAATGGAAATACGTGTGGGGTGCAGCGGTTTCAGCTACCGCGAATGGAGGGAAATTTTCTATCCTGAAGGCTTGCCGTCAAATAAATACTTCGAGTTTTACGCCGAGCATTTCGATACGGTAGAACTCAACACCACCTTCTACCATTTCCCAAGGCTGACGACTTTACAAAGCTGGTACAATCGCGCTCCAGCCGATTTCAGTTTTATTGTTAAAGCGCCGAAAGACATCACACATATCAAACGGATGACCGCTGATGCCAGGCCGTTAACATTGGAGTTTTATGATCGGGTTAAAGAAGGTCTACAGGAAAAACTCGGTGGTATACTGTTTCAGCTGCCGCCGTCCTACCATTTTTCTGAAGAACGGCTGAAGGATATAGTCCAACTGCTCGACCCGGCCTTTACCAACTTTGTCGAGTTCCGTCACAGCAGTTGGTGGCGCAGCGAAGTTTTTGAAGCTCTACATCAGCATCAGCTCAGCTTCTGTAGCGAGAGTTATCCCAAACTTCCTGAAGATCTCGTAATAACAGCTGATGCCGCTTACTACCGTTTCCACGGGCGCGAGAAACTGTACAACAGTTCTTACAGTGAACAGTTTTTAATAAGCATTGTGGATGGACTTGTCAGTACTGAAGTTGAGAAAGCTTTTCTGGTCTTCAACAATACCATGTCCGGCGCTGCTTTGGACAATGCGCGCTTTGTGCAGATTTATCTGCGACAGCTTCATCAGTAATTGTGGTAAATATGCGTAAGGATATCGCGGTCTTCGTCGGTTAAATCCACCTTTCGGCGTTGCATCACTTTTTCTGCAACCTCGAAGGCTTTATCCAGCCGGAATTTCTCATCATGCGCATGCCCGCCCCAAGAGAAGCTCTCCACATGGTTCGGCGGAAAGCCCGGTTTGAAAACGTTTGCCGCCACGCCTACAACCGTTCCGGTATTCAATTGTGTGTTGATCGCCGTTTTTGAATGGTCGCCCATGATCAGGCCGCAGAACTGCAAACCGGTAGACTTGAATCGCTTGTCTTTGTACGACCAAAGCTTGACCTCGGCGTAATTGTTTTTCAGGTTGGACGAATTGGTGTCAGCGCCCAGATTACACCATTCGCCGATGACCGAATTGCCCACGAATCCGTCATGACCTTTGTTGGAATAGCCGAAGATCACAATATTGTTTACCTCGCCGCCGACCTTACAATGCGGCCCGATGGTAGTGGGGCCGTAGACTTTTGCACCGAGGTTTAACTTAGCGCTTTCGCCCAGCATCAGCGGTCCGCGGATGAGGCTTCCTTCCATCACTTCGGCGTTTTTCCCGATGTACACGGGGCCGTCCTCTACATTGATGATGGCATATTCTACGACTGCACCTTCTTCAATAAAAAGCTTTCCGGAGTCGCCGCGCAAACCGTTGGTAGAGGAAAGCGGCTGCGATTGCCGATTCTTGGTCAGCAATTGAAAATCGTATTCGATCGCTTCTCGGTTGAAACTGAACAGATCAGTATGTTTCTTATAAAAGACAACGGATTCTGACAAATCGTCCACGCGCTCGATATTTCCCAGTGAAAAATTATTCAGGTCGATATTGGCTGCCACCACTTCGTCTTCGTATGCCAAAGCGTATCCGGGCTGTAGGTTTTTGATTTGCTCCAGCACCTTTGGCGTGGGCAGAAAGTTGGGCACCAAGAACAAGGATTGAATCTTTCTCGGTTCTTGGAATTTTTGTTGCAGGAAATCCTCAGTGATATAAGTGCAATCCTCGGTTTCCAGCAGTTTTTTCCAGCGTTCGGCAAACGTCAGGATCCCACAGCGCATCTCGGCCATCGGTCGGGTAAAGCTTAAGGGTAAAAAATCTGTCCAGTATTGTGCGTCAGAGAAAACGAGCCGCATAGCATTAAATTTCGCCAAAAATACGAATAAAGCACGGAGTGAATTTGTTGAACAAAAAAACCTCCCGAAGCTTGAGAGGTTTATTAAGGAGAACGCAATTGATTTCGCGGTTGTGTGCACAGACACTTGATCATCACTCTTTACCTGTCACATAGATATCGATAATCTTCAGATCACCGAGTTTCTTCTCATCTTCTTTTGTCCAGGTGATGCAGTCAGGTATAGAGGATTTACATCTGTTTTTGCTATCCTGCCAGTCCCAACCTTGATTGAAGATGACAGTGATTCGTACCGGTTTTTCATTGTCAGGCGTTTTGCGGTATTCGCTGTACGGCACGAAAATAAAGCTCAACCTGTTTACTTCTTTTGGATCTTTATTTGGCGTTGGGACCAACGATTTTATCTCCAGTTTGATATGGTCCAGAAAATAACTCAATGACTTGCCGATAAAATCTTTTTTATTGGCTTCCATCAGCTTTGCTTGTGAGGGTGTCCTTAATGTTACAACTTGCGCGCAGGAATAATTGCTTAGAAACACAAATGATAAAAAGATTATTTTCAGAACTGTTCTCATGGTGGGAGTGTTATAACGAGTGAGGCAACCGCAAATCAAATCTAAACCGCAACTTGAAGATTAAAGCGAACCATCACTGCGGTATGTGTCTCCATATATTATGGAATAGACGATCTTTAAATCTCTTAAGTTTTTTAAGGCAACATCAACAGAATCTCCCTCCACATAACCATATCGTTTATTGAAGACCTTAAATGCAGATTTAGTAGCTTCATCATTGTTGAAAAAAAGATTAACGGTAGCAGGACGCATGTTTTTTTGTTTTAATTTATTGTGCTCCGCTCTGTTCTCAAACCTTAGTGTTATCGTACTTGCCTGCTCGCTCCCTTCATGGTAAATATATCCTAAACATTTTATCGGTATTTTCAGTCTCTTCAGGAAATCGGCCAGACGTATATTATCTGTCCAAACTATATCCGGCATTTTATTTAACTGTGATCTGTCGGTAATGCTCTGTGCGCTGCCGAAAGCATTGAGAAAAAACAAACAGAGTGAAATGGTTTTTAGGGTAAGTTTCATAGTTGCCCGGCAATATCTTACGACAGCTTAATTTCTAATGAGCGTAAAATAAAGATACAGCTATTTGTACATTCTCCTCTTGTTTATCGAGAAAGCCTTCCATGCTATTGTTTAGTAAAAATCAAGCCCTTTGTAGCGGGCAGATATACGGTAAGATCAGTGTTCGGTGGACAAGTGTCACTGTTGGTAATGGTGTTACCGGGGCGATAATCCCAAGACAGTTGGCTTGCGCTGATCTTGTCAAGTTGTATCGTTCCCGCTCCGACGCCGCAATTTGTGCCACCGTAGTACAACAGTAGCCGAGCATCTTCGGGTTCTGCCCACCAGCTGTAGATTGTATGCCGCCGTTGATTAGGATTAAAACCCATCCGGGTGGTATCCTGTAAGACCTGTCCGCTGGCATCTTTAACAATAAATGTTATAGACAGTATATCTCTATAGTATTTGTTGTTAATGTTTTCGAACAAAACATGGTCTTTCTTGATTATATATAAAATTATTTCATTTCCATTGTAATAGGCTTTATATTCACCTGTATATTTCGACAGCTGATTGTCAGTGTCCTTTAAGTAGGAATAATTTGGCACCTCTGTGAAATCTGTTCGCAAGGGAAATGTTTGTTGTGCTGCACAATTAATTAGTGCAAATAGCAGTACAACTGCTTGAAGTAGTCGTTTCATTCTTATGTGTTTTTTAATTTAATTACATTGTGTGGATGGTGATAATGTCCCATCAGCGTTTATGTTGATCGATTTGATTTCACCATTTGCCTCAGCCTTTTGCAGTTGAATTTTACCTAATAATCCCATTTCTTTCAAGGTTTTGGCAAATAGTTTTTCTAACCCGTCGGTAGAATCACTGGAGCGATAAAGCGAATTTCTAGTTTGCATATTTTCATAGAACAAATCTATTTGTTCCTGACTAAAGGTTTTCAATGCATCATTATAATCGCCGGTAAATGTTATGACATAGTGGTTTCCGTTGGTCGCTACCATACCCATAAAGGCAGTGGAAAGATTGTCCGGCTGCCGGGCAAAGCTCAAGAGTTCGTCTATATCCTGTGGAGAAAACATAGATATTCCTGTAGGAGTATGATTATGATATCCACCTGCATAGCCCATTTTGTCACCAAAATTAACATTATGTGGGCCGCCGTTAATGATACTGGAAGGTGCACCATCTTTGCCTACCTTAAAGCCTTTCTCGCCGCCTACTTGGCTTTGGTTTTTTAGTTCCTGCAATTGGTTTGCGATTTTTGGATTGTTTACAATGGCTTTCGCTTTCTCGCAAGGATTTTGGGGTTCGAAGGGATTGTCGGCTGGCCCACCACCACCCGGATCGGGATTGTCGCATTCCAAATAAATACTGCATCCGCCGCCCTGATCCACAGGCGGCTCTTGCTCGCCATTATCTCCGCCTTCATTTGGAGGTGTTTTTGGTATGGTTATGATTACAGGCTCTATTTCGCAGTATTCCTCATCTTGACCACATGTTTTATTGAACAGCGAAGTGTGTGATTTTCCGAACAATTCATCGGCGGCTTTTTGAAACAGGGGAATGTGCTGTTTATAAAAACTACTTTTTCTGTCAATATCTCTGTAACCAAGATAAGTTTCGTTTTTGGATAAAAGAGCAAGTTTCAAATCTTCCACTTTATTGTTGAGGACCTTGGCGAAAACAGCCCATTTGTCGCCGTTTTTTGCCGTGACCGTTTGAGAGTGTATTCTGAATTCCACATAAGGCTCATTGTTCTCCGTAACCGTTATTGCATTTAATGCTTTGATCTTTGCGGTGCGGTTAAGGGTGTTTACCTTTCCGGACAGATTGGTTCCGCGGAGGCTGTCGTAACGCAGCATCAGCGCTGCGAATCCTTTGGTATAATCAATCTGTTGTCCCGCGTGTTTCGGCACAAACATCGCAAATCTGCCATCAGGATTGCTTTGTCGTTGCTGTATGAAGTCATCTTCTGTTCTGCAACCATAACAGAGCAGGAGAATAAAAAAAGCGCATAAGTTAAGGGTGGAGAGTTTTGTCATAAAAACATGATTTTAATCATGGCTAATATAGACAAATTTTCGTATCAAAGATTTGTTGAACAAAAAAACCTCCCGGCTCTTCGGGAGGTTTTGTATATCTGCTGAAAAACTTTAATTAGTTCTTCGCGAATTTCTTGTACTTGTTCATGAACTTGTCAACTCTACCCGCGGTGTCTACCAGTTTCACTTTGCCGGTGTAGAACGGGTGAGAAGTAGAGGAGATTTCCATTTTTACCAGCGGATATTCCACGCCGTCCACCTCGAGGGTGTCTTTGGTTTCCGCAGTAGATTTTGTGATGAAAACTTCATCGTTGCTCATATCCTTAAAGGCAACTAATCTGTAGTTAGATGGGTGGATATCTTTTTTCATAATGCTTTGTATTAAAATTGTCAGTACCGGAGCCCGGATATTTTAGACTGCAAAATTAGCAATAATTTCGGAATCTGCAAATCGGCTTTTAAACATTTTCTCTATATTTGGAGACAAAGTATTACCTCATGAAATTCAGGTTATGGCTCGGCATGGCAGCGTGGCTCAGCGTTCTCTTGTTTTCCTGCCGAGACGAAATTGATTTCGACTCGCCGTCCGGCTCATTGTCATTTTCATCGGATACGGTTTTCCTGGATACGGTCTACAATCAGGTTCGCTCAGAGACCTATGCCGTCAAAGTGTATAACCGCCTCAATAAAAATGTACGGATTCCACACCTTTATTTGGAAGGCGGCGCCGCGTCGCCCTACCGCATCAATGTAGACGGCAAGCCTGGGACCGACTTCCGCGATGTGCCGCTCCGCGCCAACGACAGTCTTTACATTTTCGTCGAGATCGCTCCCACGGCAAACGCTATCGAAGCGATCGCGGAAGACCGAATCAAATTCGAGGGCGGCTCGCGCAACCAACACATCACATTGTTCTCCGTCGTTCAGGACGCCGAGTTTTTCATCAGTACCGGCGACAGTCCGAAATTTATTACCGAGAATACGGTGTGGAAGAACGACAAGGCCAAAATAGTCTTTGGCAAACTCGTACTCCAGCAAGGCAAGACCTTAACCGTAAATAAAGGCACAAAGATTTATTTTCACAAAAACAGCAGTCTGATTTTGGAGAAAGAATCAGAACTTGTGGCAAACGGCGACTACAAAGAAGAGGTTATTTTTCGCGGAGACAGAAATGATCCGCGCTACGATACCTTGCCGGCAAACTGGAACGGCATTGAAGCTGTGGACGGCGCAAGGATAAAGTTGAACTTTGCCAAGCTTCAAGGCGGCAATACAGCCCTGAAACTCAAAAACGCCAAAGCCGAACTGAGGAATACCATCATCCATTCCTTTCAAGATTTCGGTATAGATGCAGAGAACTCTACGGTGGAGGCGCACAATTTGGTGATGAATAGCTTCGGCGCGGGTGCGGCTCGGCTGGCTGGCGGCGGAGATTATGATTTTATCCATTCCACCATCGCCAACTATTGGACGGCAAATACCACAGGCGATGCCGGCGGAATTCTTATCGATAAAGGCGAAAACGCTCCGTTTTCGTTGAAATTGCAAAACAGCATTTTATACGGTAGCAATGCGAATATGTTGACGATTCTCCCGAGCGCCGCAAATGTGTTCACGTACCTGATTCAAAATTCTTTGGTTAAGTACGACCGGCGTAGTGCCGGTTTTAATTGGGAAGGCAATCCGATGGTCATTGCATCGAAGGCAAACGAATCACCCAAGTTTTTACAAACCGGAATCGCCAAGATGAATCTGCGCGTGGCGGAGGATTCGCCCGCAAGAAATCTGGGCAACGCAACCATCGCTCAAATTGTTCCGTATGACATCGTAAAAATGTCGCGCTTGGCGAGTCCTACTGCCGGCGCGTATCAATAATGGAAATCACAAAGTTACAGCAGCAGGTAGACGATTGGATCAGCACCGTTGGCGTCCGCTATTTCAACGAGTTGACCAACATGGCCATGCTGACCGAGGAGGTAGGCGAGGTGGCCCGAATCATCGCGCGCCGCTATGGCGAACAATCCGAAAAAGAATCTGATCGAAACAAGGACCTGGGCGAGGAACTGGCAGATGTGCTGTTCGTCACGCTGTGTCTCGCAAATCAAACGGGCACCGATCTCCAAGAAGCATTCGACCGAAAGATGAAGCTGAAAACGGAGCGCGACCGCCACCGCCACCGGAACAATGAAAAGTTGAAATGACCTTGCCGCTTCCCCTTTCCGCATTGGTGAACAACAGCTTGGTAAGCATTCCGGGTTCCAAAAGCCTGTCCAACCGCTTGCTGATTTTGGGTAAACTCTACGGCGGATTTACGGTGGAAAATCTCTCCGATGCCGAAGATACGCAGCTTCTTTCACAGGCTTTGACAACTCATTCAGATTTCGTTGACATTCACCACGCGGGTACGGCAATGCGTTTTCTGACGGCTTACTTCGCAGTGCAAAACGGCCGACAGGTTATCTTGACGGGTTCCGATAGGATGAAACAACGCCCCGTAAAACCTCTGGTAAATGCATTGCAGAATCTGGGAGCGGAAATTTCCTATTTGGAGCAGGAAGGTTTCCCGCCATTAAAAATCATCGGGAAGAAACTGGAAGGCGGCCGGGTGCGGATAGATGCGGGAATATCGAGCCAATTTGTCTCGGCGCTGCTGCTGATTGCTCCGGCTTTGCAGGATGGCTTGCAAATAGAATTGAACGGCGAACCGACCTCGCGGCCGTACTTGGAAATGACGCTTTCTTTGTTGAAGCAAATCGGTGCGTCGGTGCGGTTTGAAGGAAACAAAATAGAAATTGAAAACGGTATTGAAAGTAAAACCGATAATTTTTTGGTGGAAGGCGACTGGAGTTCTGCTTCCTATTTTTATTCGCTGGCGGCCGTCGGAAGAGGAAACCTTCGGCTTAAAAATTTAAAGAAAAATTCGCTGCAAGGAGACTCGTCTTTGGTTGATATTTACCGACAATTTTTCGGTGTCGAAAGTAATTTCATCGGGGAGGAATTACAGTTGACGCCTATGAAAGATTTTACCTTTCCCGACGGCGTGCAACTCGATATGAACGCTTGCCCCGACATTGCTCAGACGGTTGCGGTAACCGCCGCTGCCCTGCCGCTGCATTTTGAAATTACGGGGCTGCACACTTTGAAAATCAAAGAAACCGACCGGTTGCAGGCGTTGCAGAGCGAACTGGAGAAATTCGGTTGCGAGACCGAGATTACGGAAAACAGCATCCGCAGTTTGAGCTATGGCATGCCGGAGGAAAATATCGAAGTGGCCACTTACAATGACCACCGTATGGCCATGGCCTTTGCGCCATTTGCGCTGAAGCATCCGTTCCAAATCGAGGATCCCAATGTGGTGGCAAAATCTTATCCGCTCTTTTGGGAGCACTTTTTTAACTGTACAAAATCTATCCGGTAATATGGTAATCATCATCACGGGCGCTTCTTCCGGCATCGGGAAAGTCCTTGCCGAACGCTTGGGCAAAGCGGGGCATCAAGTTTATGGTTTCAGCCGCAGAACGGTGGAAAGTCCGTTGTTCCGAAGCATGAGTGTGGATATAACGGACAAATCGACCATAGAAGCTGCCGTTGCCGAAATACTGTCCGGCGAGAAACGCATCGACCTGTTGGTCAACAATGCCGGAATGGGAATGGTGGGTGCGGTAGAAGATTCGACCGGTGAAGAAATTCTGAAATTGTTCAACCTCAACTTGGTCGGCGCCGTGCAAATGATGAATGCCGTTCTCCCGTCGATGCGGAGCAATAACGGCGGACACATCATCAATATCTCCAGCATCGGATCAGAAATGGGGTTGCCGTTTCGTGGTTTTTATTCGGCTTCAAAGTCGGCACTGGATAAGGTGACCGAGGCCATTCGATATGAAGTGAAAGAATGGAACATTCAGATAACGGCGCTGCATTTGGGCGACATCCGCACGCCCATAGCCGAGGCGCGCATCCGTACCGAGGTGTCGGAACCGTACCGAAGCAATTTTGAAAAGGTTTATGCGTTAATGAATAATCATGTGGACGCAGGCACGGCACCGGAAGACGTGGCGGCCTACATTGAACAACTGCTGCTGAAAAAGCGGTGGAAAGCGCATTACTATTTCGGTAAATTCGGGCAAAAGATCGGCGTACCGCTGAAATGGATCTTACCTCAGAACTTTTACGAAAAGCTAATGCGCAAATACTCGTCGATGGATTGAAGATGAAATACGTTTTGCTTTTCTTGCTGTTGCTCCTTGACGTTTCGGGAATAGCGCAGGAAAAAACGTTTCTGCTGCGTGACCTGAAATTGCAGGAGACAAAGAAGGTGCGCGACTCCACTGCCGCCGTCAAGTTTCTGGATTCGTTGACCGACAGCGGATATTATTTTACGCGGCTAATCTCTGCCGAGAGGAAAAACGGAATCACCGAGATTCTCTATGACCGCGGCAACAATTACCGCAGCGTCATTGCTCGATTGTCGGATGAGGTGGCAAACGCCGTGGCTGCAAACAAAGAAATCCGTGTCGATGATTTGGATTCGCTGAAATCAGCAATCAACGATACTTACCGTGCAAAAGGGTTTGTGTTCAACAGGGTCCGTTCCAAATACATCGGGATGAAAGGCGAGTTGCCTGTGGTGGAAATCAGCGTCGATCCGCAACAAGTCAGAAAGATAACGGGCTTTGTGATTGAAGGTTACGACAAAGTCCCGACCCGATTCGTTAAAAATCTTGAAAAAGAATACGGCGGAAAAATCTATAACGACCAAACGGTGCGACGCATCAGTCAAAGCCAGCAAAACCATCCTTTCGTATTGGAAGAGCGCGCGCCGCAAACGCTGTTTACCAAAGACTCCACCAACATTTATCTGTATCTTCAAAAACGCAAAAGCAGCAGCTTTGACGGCGTCCTGGGCTTCGGGAATGATGAAGAAGGGAAATTTACGCTGAACGGCACGGTAGACATCGCGCTGCAAAATATGTTCAACGGTTTTGAGAAACTGTCGCTGTATTGGCAGCGCAACCCCGACAAAGGTCAAACCTTTGACCTGCGTGCGGACATCCCTTATCTGTTCAAAAGCAACTTGGGCTTCAACGGAAATCTCAATATTTTCAGACAAGATTCTACCTATGCCAATGTCAAAGTCTTGCCGTCGGTGTATTACCACATCGGCGCAAGGCAGAAGCTGGGGCTGCGCGGCAACTTTGAGATTTCTTCGGTTTTGGTAGAAAATTATGTATCGGGCGACGATTACCGCAAGGCAGGCGGAGGATTGTGGTATGAATATGTCGAGGCTTCACCGTTTCTGATTTTGGGAAACCGAACCGCGGTGCTTGCAAGTGCCGACCTTTTAAAAACCAATTACGGCGACGGCGACAGAACTGCCACACAGACCGCTTTTTCATTGGCAGCAGAACGAAGTTTTCACCTGACGGGCAACCATTACATTCACGCAAAAGCTGACGGTGCAATGCTGAGGTCTGGCGAAGAACTGATGACGAACGAGCTTCTGCGCTTCGGCGGCTGGAACAGTCTTCGCGGCTTCAACGAGAATTCTATTATTGCAAATCTCTACGGAATGCTGAGTGCAGAGTATCGGTACCTCATCGGTGAAGATGCGTTCCTTGACGTGTTTACGCAATTTGCCGGAGTGCGGAATGACGTGCTGAAAATCGGCTCGCAATTGTACAGCTTTGGTATGGGCCTCAATATTCGTTTGCCCTTCGGCATCATGAGTGTGCAACTTTCCAACGGCAGCCAAGTAGGCCGGTCCGTCCGTTTCTCCGACACAAAGATTCACTGGGGCGTAGTGACGCGTTTTTGAGAATTTAAGAATTCTCCTCATAACTTTATGAGTATTTAACCTGCGCCGCCGCCGGCAATCGCAATGGCTGAATTTATTTCTCAGTATTTTTGCCGTACAATGAAAAAACTCCTGGCGTTCTGCTCCCTGTTTCTATTGATGCTGACTCATGCGCAGACGTTCAGGGGCGAGGTTTATTTGAAAGACAATTCCAAACTGTACCTCAATCAGGTTTACGTTACCAACCTGACCACCGGCCGCACCGTCTTGGCCGATTATAAAGGCAATTTCAGCGTGCCGGCAAAACCCGGAGATGTAGTACGTTTTACCTCTATCATCACAGAGCGTTTTGACCTTCCCATTACCGAACAGCGTTTGGCGGCAAATACTCTGGTGGAGTTGCGCGTGGCCTATCGTGAAATACAAGAAGTGGTCATCACAAAATTTCGGCCCACGGGGCATTTGGCCACAGATGTGGCCAAGCTGAAAGGAAACGAGCAGAAAATTGCGCTGGCCAACGAGCTCAAATTGCCGTCGGTTAACAGTGACGGTGTTTCGCCCGAACTTCCTGTAATGGACGCTTCGGGCGGCGCCATAGGTTTCAACATAGAAAGCATTTACGACATACTGAGTGGCGAACGGAAGAAGAAACAGCGCTTGCGTCAATACGAGGTAATGGCCAAAGATGTGACGGTCATCCGCAATTATTTCGGCGTTCCGTATTTCACCGCGTTGAAAGTGCCGGAAAGCATGATAGACAATTTCTTGCATTTTGTCTATACATCCGACCAATTGGGACCGCTGGTAAAGGCGGAAAGATTCCCGGAGATTCAGGCATCGATGGAGAAGTACATTGTCATTTATCAGAGGCGCATCCGCGACTCGGGTTTGCAGTCGGTCATCGGCAAATAAATCTTATTTTTGCCGCTAAAATTTCAGTTTTGGGAAAGAACAAAATCAAGCGTTTCGAAGAGAATAAAATACTGCCCAATGTCTTTCAGCCGACGCGCGACGAGGCTTTGGCGGGTTACCGAATGAAAGGCAAATGGCGCGAGGAATTCTTTAAGAACGACAACCCGCTCGTGTTGGAACTCGGCTGTGGCAAAGGCGAATATACGGTAGGCATGGCGGAAGCTTTTCCCGATAAAAACTTTATCGGCATCGACATCAAAGGGGCGCGTTTTTGGTTTGGGGCGAAGCATGCCGTGGGAAATAATTTGCCGAATACTGCTTTTCTCAGAACCCAAGTAGAACTGATCGAGTATTTCTTTGATGAAAACGAGGTAGATGAAATCTGGATTACTTTTCCCGATCCACAGATCAAATTCAAGCGCGGCAAACACAGGCTGACGCACCCCGATTTCTTGGCGCGCTACAAGAAGATCATGAAACCGGGCGGCTTGGTCCACCTGAAAACCGATTCCGAATTTCTGCACGGTTACACCTTGGGCGTTTTGGAGGTGATGGGCCTGACGCCCGAAGTCTCGCACCACGACATCTACGGTGCACCCGAGTTTGAGTCAGACAATATTCACCTGCGGGATATCAAGACTTACTATGAAGGTTTATTCTCTGCGAAAGGCAAGACGATTACTTATTTGAGATTTAGGATATAATCCGGCAAGGTTTCACCTCATAAGAATTCCCGCTCAAACAGCGGGGAATTCTCGTTATCTGTATTTCTTCAACACAATCTGTCGGTAGAAGATAAAAGTAATCAAAACGCCCAGCGTTGCCATGATCACGCCCACCAGTGACGGCGTGTTGTAGGCGTAACCCAAGGTGATCGGCAGTCCGCCAAAGTAGGCACCTAAGGTATTACCCAGGTTGAAGCTTGCCTGTCCGCCTGCTGCGGCCAGAGTTTCGGCGCCTTTGGCTGTGCGTATCAGCAACATCTGCACAGGCGCTCCGATGGTGAACGAAACCATTCCTGTAACAAAAGCCATCGGGTAAGCGGCCCAAGTGACGGACGAAGTAAAATAGACCAACAACAAGCAAATGGCCATTCCGCCAAAACTTGTCATCACCGCTTTGCTCGGCGAGACACTGTCGGCTAGTTTGCCGCCGATAAAGTTGCCGAAGAACATCCCGAGTCCGACCAATGTCATAATCAACGGGATGCGTCCCGCAGGCAATCCCGACACTTCTCTTACCAAAGGCGCGATGTAGCTTAGCCACGCGAACAATCCGCCTGTACCGACGGATACCAACGCGATCAGGTACCAAGCCTCTTGACTTTTGAAATAACGGAGTTGATTTCCTACGCGGTTGGACGGATCTCCGGGAAACGCCGGCAACCACAGATACAGCATAACCATAGCCAGCAAACCGATAACGGAAATGATGCCATAAGTCAGTCTCCACGAAAAGTGATGGCCTATGTAGGTGCCTGCGGGCACACCCACAAGGTTGGCCACCGTCATGCCCGCAAACATGATGGCAATGGAGCGGGCTTCTTTTCCTTTTTCGGCCATCTTAGCGGCTACTACAGTACCTACGCCGAAGAAAGCGCCGTGCGGCAGACCCGAGAGAAAGCGGGTAACCGACATGGACGCAAAGCTTGGCGCCAAGGCAAAGGCGCCGTGAAACAGGAAAAAGATGAACATCAGCCACATCAGTACCTTACGCGGCGGTTGGCGCGAGGCGATGAGCACCAAACTCGGTGCACCCACCACAACGCCCAACGCGTAAAGCGAGATAAGGTGCGCGGTGGTCGGAATGTCTCGCTGCATATCCTCCGAGATATCCGGCAGAATGCCCATCATGGTAAATTCTGCCATACCGATGGCCAAGCCGCCCATGGCCAGAGCATAAAATCCTTTCTTCATGTAACCGATGTTTTGCGATACGGCAGCAAAAATGCAGCCTTATTAATAAAAAAGACCGACACGAATGTCGGCCTTAGTATCTTGATCCGTAACGGATTAAGCTTCGAAATCTTGGTCTGCGTCGGCAGTTACCTTTTCGCCGGACTCTTTAGACTTTTCTTTGTCAGCTTTTCTCTGAGATTGTCCTTCTTTGATGGCGTCAGAAACTACGCTCAGGATCATGTCGATGGACTTGGAAGCATCGTCATTCCCCGGGATTACGTAATCTACTTTGCGTGGATCTGAGTTGGTGTCAACAATTGCAAAAACAGGGATGCCCAGTTTCTTGGCTTCTGTTACTGCAATGTGTTCTCTCATGATGTCCACTACGAACAGTGCAGACGGAAGACGTACCATGTCAGCGATAGAACCCAGGTTCTTCTCCAGATTGGCACGCTGTCTGTCCACCTGCAGTCTTTCTTTTTTGGAAAGAGTTTCGAAGGTGCCGTCTTTCTTCATCTTATCGATAGCGTTCATTTTCTTAACCGCTTTTCTGATCGTCACGAAGTTAGTCAGCATACCGCCCGGCCATCTTTCGGTGATGTAAGGCATGTTCAGCTCTTCAGCATGTTTGGCAACGATTTCTTTCGCCTGCTTTTTAGTTGCAACGAAGAGAACTTTCTTGCCTGCAGAGGTCAGTTTTTCCAGAGCTTTTCCGGCTTCTTCCAGCTTAACGGCTGTTTTATGTAAATCGATAATGTGAATACCGTTTTTCTCCATGAAGATGTATGGAGCCATATTCGGGTTCCACTTACGGGTCATGTGACCGAAGTGTACGCCTGCCTCTAAGAGGTCTTTTACATTTACTTTTGCCATGATTGTTTCTTTTGTTAGTTTACTTTCCGCTTTTTCGCAATCAACTTTACGGTAGATGGGAGTAAAGTTTGGATGCTAAACGTAACGGGCAATAGGCGTGGGGCGTCTTGCTATTAGCAATTGGCTTTTCGCCTTAGATTTAAAGTTAAAATAGAGATATCTGTAAAGCAAGAGGCTATTTGCCATTTGCAAACAGCAAATCTTAACGCTTGGAGAACTGGAATTTCTTTCTCGCTTTCTTCTGACCGTATTTCTTTCTTTCCACCATTCTGGCGTCTCTGGTCAGCAGGCCGTGAGGCTTCATCATTCCGCGGAACTCCTCGTTAATCTCGGTCAGCGCTCTGGCAATACCCAGACGGATGGCTTCTGCCTGGCCGGTGATACCACCGCCGAATACGTTAACGGTAACATCGTACTGGCCTACAGTTTCGGTCAGCAAGAAAGGCTGATTGATTTTGTAAAGCAGCATGTCCGTGTTTACATATTCTTTAACGTCTTTACCGTTGATGGTGATGTTTCCCGAACCCGGCTTCACGTATACGCGCGCTACAGAAGTTTTTCTTCTTCCGATTTTATGAACTGTTGCCATTGGTTATTTAAATTCGTTTAGGTTGATTTCTTTAGGCTGTTGTGCTTCGTGCTTGTGCTCGGTACCTTCGTACAGATACAAGTTTTTGAAGATAGCGCGGCCCAGTTTGTTCTTAGGCAACATGCCTTTCACGGCGTGCTCTACTACGCGCAGGTTGTTCTTCTTAGACAAAGCCTCGGCAGTGATAGATCTTTGACCTCCGGGATAGCCGGTGTGCCAGATGTACTCTTTGTCAGCCCATTTGTTTCCGGAAAGGGTTACTTTCCCAGCATTCAAGATAATTACGTTGTCGCCGCAGTCTGCGTGCGGGGTGTAATTTGCCTTGTGCTTACCTCTCAAAATCTTGGCTACCTTGGACGCCAAACGACCCAACGGCTGCCCGGCAGCGTCTACCACAACCCATTCTTTATTAGCGGTAGCCTTGTTTGCCGATACTGTTTTGTAACTTAATGTATTCACAATTTATCGTTTACGATTAAACATACTTTTCCCTATAAGGGTGTGCAAAGGTAAGGGATTTTTTTATTATTTGAAAATAAATGTGGATGTGTTATGGTTGCAATAATCGGTCGTTATCAATCTTGATATCGCGCTCAGTTCGTTGCCGAAGTACGGTAAGCAAAGCCTGTTATGAAATGTATTGATTGCTGCGGATACGATAACTGCGCAGCAGGAAATGAATTATATTTGTATAAATCGCGAGCATATGGGCCACGGAAGATTGAGAGAAGACAAAGTCTGCCTTAACTGTGGCGGCTTTGTGCGGTACAGATACTGTCCAAAGTGCGGGCAGGAGAATGTGGAAACCCGCCGGCGTTTTCATTATCTGTTCGCACATTTTTTTGAAGATCTCACCCATTACGACGGACAGTTCTGGGGAACGATCAAGAATCTTCTGTGGGCGCCGGGAAAGTTGACGACTGCCTATCTGCAAGGCAAGCGCCAACGCTTTGTGCCGCCGGTTAAGCTTTACATATTCATCAGCTTTATTACCTTTCTTCTGTTTTCATTGTTTCCGCCTTTTAAGGTTGACTTTTCTTTCAATAATGACAGAGAGGCTGTGGCGAGCGCGGCTGTTACGCGTGAAAAGATGGATACGGTACGATCGCTGATGAACGAATACGGTAAGAACCAGCCTTTAAGTACAGATGATTCGTTGATGCTGAATAACCTGACGAGAGGAATACAGGACACTGCCGGAATGGAATCCGTCGGTAAAATGCTGGATATGAACCGCAGCATAGATAAAGATATGGGCTTCGGCGGATATGTTTCTCAGGAAGAGTACGACTCAGCAAGCGCAGAGCGCACCTCTCTGCTTTATCCCGTGGAGCGCGCGGTGGCTCATAAGTTTTTTGAACTGAAAGAAAAAGGAGCGAAGAAAAGCGATATCGTCCGCAATCTCTACGAGACAGCGTTCCATAATCTACCCAAAGCTTTGTTTATATATCTGCCCGTCTTTGCATTCCTGCTTTGGATTTTCCACAACAAGAAAAAATGGTGGTACTTTGACCACGGGGTTTTTACGCTGCACTATTTCTCATTCCTGTTGTTGGCCATCGTCATTATCAGTTTCCTGTTGAAGTTGGCGAATATCACGCAGGCCATTACGGTTCTGAGTCTTGTGCTGTACCTTGTTGTTACGGCCGTTTTATTTTACAGTCTTGCTTATTTCTTTA
>RDDY01000099.1 GCA_003852805.1 Chryseobacterium sp. | reverse complement strand
GGTAAATGCTGATCTTGCTGCCTGCTTATCTGTCCGAGAATTCTCCAAAGGATTTCTTTGCCCCGACGATTACCGAGTACATCATGCAGCTCGACCATTTCTTTGTCGAGAACGAGAAGACCGCACGGCGCGTGATCAAATTCTTTGCACCCGAGAAAAAGCAGAGCGAACTGAAGTTGTTCCTGCTCGATAAATACTCGGAAACCGCCGATCTGAAGGAAGCTCAAGAGTTGATGAAAAACGGGGTGGATTTCGGTCTCTTGTCCGAAGCCGGCTTGCCCTGCATTGCCGACCCCGGAAACATCATGGTGCGGTGGGCGCACGAAAACAACATCAAGGTTATCCCTGTAAACGGTCCTTCGTCCATTATCCTGGCGTTGATCGCGAGTGGCTTCAACGGTCAACAGTTTAGCTTTCACGGTTATTTGCCCATAGACAAAGCCGAACGAAAGCAGAAGATGAAAGAGTTGGAAACCCTTGTTCAAAAGACAGGCTACACTCAGATCTTCATGGAGACGCCCTATCGCAATAATCCGCTCTTGGACGACTTGTGCAAGATTTTGTCGCCCCAAACCAGACTTTGTATTGCAGCCAATATTAACGATCCACAGCACGAGTTCATCAAAACCCTGCCGATTAAACTTTGGCAAAAGCAAAAACCCGAATTGCATAAAGTGCCGGCGGTTTTTGTGCTGGGGAAGTAAGCGTTGTGGTTTCCATTACTTTTACTGTTGTAGAAATTGGTTTGTAGGGAGTTACGAAATGGTTCAATATGAATGATCCCGCATGAAATGCGGGGAAAGGAAGAACAGAAAGGAAACGAACCACGAAGTGGTTCAATATAAGTAGCTCATATGAAATGTGGGGAAAGGGAGACTAAAAAGAAAGCCAACCACACAGAGGTTTAATATAAGAAAAATGAGCACCTATACGCAAATATTATATCAAATAGTTTTCAGCACCAAACATCGTGAGAGAACATTGATAAAAGAAAGTCGCACGGAGTTGTACAAATATATTTGGGGCATTCTGAAAAACAAGAGATGCTATCTTTTTCAAATAGGAGGAACCGAAGACCATCTACATATCATCACAAGCATTCATCCGGCCGTTTCATTGGCTGCACTGGTAAAAGACGTTAAATTAGGCAGCACAAGTTTTATAAAAGAGAAAAAGATATTTCCGCAGTTCAGCGGGTGGCAGGATGGATATGCGGCCTTTACCTATTCAACAGAGGCAAAATACAATTTGATTGAATATGTAAAGAACCAAGAAACACATCATCAGCAGAAGACATTTAGAGAAGAACTGATCGCAGTGTTAAACCAACAATGTGGAATATGACGAAAAGTATTTGCAGTAAATTTGTTGAACCCCTTCGGGGTTCTCGCGTATGAGGTTTTTTATTTCTCCGTGTTCTACACGGAGTTACTGACATTCAAACCCTTCGGGCTTTTTATAAAGATGAGTTAAACCGGTGGTCCAAAAGAATTCACAGGTGAAAGATGAAGCTTAGTTCAATTGATTTCAGTTCATCAAGACTTTACCGATAAAATTTTGGTGAAATCAAAAAACTGAATTGCATAGAGTGCGGCGGTTTTCGTGGGGGAAAGATGAGATTCTTAAAGTTGCTCATTTATATAAATAATTTAATAGTTATGAAATTTAAATATTCGACTGTGATAGCGGCTATTTTATTGCTAAGCTCTTACTCTATAGGCTACAGCCAAGACCGTGTCGAAATGCTAAAGACGGAATTAGCGCAGTTACTTAAATCGGATCAAGATCTACGGGAATTGTTCTCGCCTGATATTAATGCTGAGAGAAAAACTGAGATTCTGCGTGAATATAGTATAACGGACGAGGAGTTTAAAAATCGTGGCTGGGGGATTACTGAAGAAAACGACAGTTTAAATCTCAGAAAAGTAGAAAAGATCATTCGAGAGTTCGGCTATCCGAGTAAAGCGCTTGTTGGTAGTAAGTTGAGCACGGCCGTTTGGTACGTTCTTCAACATTCCGACCTAACCGCGATGGAAAGATATTTTCCAACAATTGTACGCGCCAATAAGACCGGCGATTTGCCGGATGCGAATGTCGCAATGATGAAAGACCGTATGTTGATGTATCAGGGGAAAGAACAAATTTATGGTACACAAGGTGCCGGTCGTTTATTTAAGAATTCGACGACAGGGAAGGAAGAATGGACTAACTTTATATGGCCCATTAAAAATTGGAGAAAGGTTAACAAGCTGAGACAATCCGTCGGAATAAAACAAACCATCGAAGAGTACGAAAAAGCTTTAGGACTGGCGAACTCCAAAAGATATACTCTGAAAGAAGTTAAAGAACTGACAGAGCAGTAACACAGTTGTTTTCTCTTACGAATATTTCCGTTCGCTCTTCTATCGTTCATTCAACTGCAACTCACCTGTTTTAAGGTTGATGCTGCAGCCGGCGGTTAAAAGATGGACGGTAAGGTTCTCCATAAATATCGGTGTTCCGTTTTCGGCGGTATCGATATTGGTGCAGCCCAAATGCGTTGCGGTAATGGCGGTTACCATCCCCGAGCCAATGCAGCGTGCTTGTGTACCGCCTTCGATAATCAACGCCGTGTCTTCACCAATGCCCAGGCCCCAAAGTTCTCTGTGCAGCGCAACGGCATGTGCCAGCCGCCCGAACCGCCCGCGATCTACAAAGTGTGTGTCTACAATACAATCATCCAGGAAGGCCAAGCCTTCGGTAAGCTGCAGCTCGCCGCTGATCAATGCTTCATTTTTGGCAGATTCATCTATCATGATGTGCGTCATGCACATGGCGCCGGCGCTGGTGCCGGCAAGAATAAAGTCGCTTTCTTCGCGGCATTTTCTCTGCAACAGCGCAACAGTATCTGTCCCTTTCAGCCTTTCGCACAGGTCGCCTTGGTCTCCGCCCGTAAAGAACACGGTTTTTGCGTCTTTGATTCGTTGCAAATGCTGTCGGCCGTTGCCGTCTTTTTTCTCGATAGCGTGAAGGAAACCAAAATTATCGAAGTCCAATTGTTTAAAACTGTCGCGGTAGGTTTCTTCCATGCTCTCGGGCTCTGAACTGGCCGTTGTGATAATCTCCAACCTGCCGCCGTTATCGGGTATCAGCGTGCTAAGGATTTCGTTAGGCGAATAGTCGCGGTTTTTTTCTTTGATTTCGATGTTGTTATCGCTACGGTCTTCATGTCCGCCGATAACCATTATTCTGCCTTTGATTGCCATATTGCTGTTTCCGTACGGCTTTACAATATAGGTGCCGGCTCAAGAAAAAAATTACAACAGGAATATTAATGTATAAATATGAGCAGTATAAGTTTA
>RDDY01000359.1 GCA_003852805.1 Chryseobacterium sp. | reverse complement strand
TCCTGATTCAGAAGCCACGATCACCGTTTTGTAACTTACGCCGACCACATTTTTCTTCTTGTGCGCGGGCATCAGCGGAGAGTTGTCCTCGAACCATTGCGCCTCTTTGGACAGCACTTCCATCTTGCGCGACATGTCGAAATCCTTGATCTGCACCACACTCTCGTAAGAACCTTTGTGGCCCAGCGGATCGTTGTAAACCTCGATGAATCCGTTGTTGTAGTCAATATTTCCCTCGGTGGCTTCGGTCCAGGCAATGTTGTAGTCGTCCCAAACCTTCAGGTCGCCCGTTCTATAGTATTTGACGAGCAATGCCAATGCATCGGCTTGCTTTTGGTTCTCTGTCACCGTCCGCGCTTTCTCAAGCCAATAGATGATTTTGTCGATGGCCGGGCCGTACATGCCGCCGCTCTTCCAGACCTTTTCCGTCAGTTTTCCGTTTTCCTTCACCAATTTGGAATTCAGTCCCGTTGATAAAGGCCGCTGCGGATCGGGACTTTTCATATTGGCGTAGAATTTCTCGGCTTCATCGGCGGTGATGCCGTTGCAGTAGAAGTTCACCGCTGAACCTTCCAGCAAGCCTTTCGCCAAATCCAGATTTACCTTTTTGCTGTCGACATTATTGAACAAGATGTCGGCAACCTGCGGATCCAGTTTGGTATTCGTGGCTTTTAACAAAGAATCGAAATATGCTGTGGAAAAAACGGGCCTGATCTTGTCGTTTGAGTAGTGGTGGTGGATGCCGTTGGAGAACCAGACGCGCTTCAGGTAGGTTTCAAAATTCTTCCAGTCCTGGCTGCTGCGGTCGCCGTTGTAGTTTTGGTAAATGTTCTCGAGCGCACGGCGGATTTTCAGATTATGCTTGTAGTTCTGATCCCAAATAATGTCGCGGCCTGCGTAGCCTGCCTCGCTCAGATAATAGACATACTCTTTTTCTTTTAAGGTCAAATCTTCCCAGCCCGGCACGCGGTACTTAAGCACTTCCACATCGGCAAAACGGTCGATGCTGTAGTGAAAATCTTGGCCGGCGCTTTGGGTTTGGCCGATAGGCGGCGTGGCGCTCTGCTGTGTGCTGCATGAGAACAGCAGTACGGAGGCCAGCGCAATGATGGCTATTTTGTGTAATTTCATAAGTAGTATTTACACAAAGGTATTTATAATTTGTGTTTTCAGTGTCCGTTGCTTGGGAACGGAAGTTGATTTCTAAAGAGAAAACGAGAATATGAAAGTTGTTTTGAAAGGAAAAAAAGCGTTGGTAGGCGGCGCAACATCGGGTTTGGGAAAAGCCGTTGCGGTGGAATTCGCCAAGTATGGCGCAAGCGTGACGCTGGTTTCGCACAGTGAAGATAAATTGAAGGAACTGCGGGAAGAATTGGCGAACGATGACGGTCAGCAACACGATTATCTGGTGGCCGATTATTCCGATTTCGATGCTTATCAAAAAATCATCAAGGAATATTTTGACAGCAATGAGATCGATATCTTGCTGAACAATACCCAAGGGCCGCCGTCGGGGAATGTTTCCGATTTCGACATCGACGATTATCAGGAAGCTTTTGACCTGTTGTTTAAGGTCAACTGCCAGACCACCTTGCTGGCGCTGCCCGCGATGAAGAGGAAAAGGTTTGGCAGAATCATCAATGCATCGTCGTTTACGGTGAAGGAACCGTCGGAGGATTTGGTTTTGTCGAATACCATGCGCGTTGCGTGGCTTAGCTGGAACAAGAGTTTGGCCGATTTCTACGCGGATGACGGCATTACGGTGAACACGATTATGACCGGCAATTTTGATACCCAGCGCATCACCAAACTGACCGAGAAGATTTCAAAACAACAAAACATCAGTCCCGAAGAAGCATTGCAACAGCGTTTGGAGAAAATCCCCGCAGGGCGTCTCGGCCAACCCGAAGAATGGGCGCATCTGGCGGCCTTTCTGGCATCGGATTACGCTTCTTATCTGACGGGCGCAGCCATTCCGCTGGACGGCGGCATGAAACAAAGTCTGTAACTATGAGCAGAGGATTTGTAAAAGAAGAAGACCAGGAGGAGGATATCCTGATTCCGCCGCGCGCCGCTTTGCCCGCAGGCGAGACCAATTATGTAACGCCCGACGGCTACCAACAGTTGCTGGCTGAGCGCGAGCAGCTGGACGCAGACCGCAAGAACATCACCACCAACGACGAAACCGAACGCCGCCGCTCACTAGCATTGATCGACGGTAAGTTTCAATTGCTAAGCGAGCGCATTGCCTCCGCGCGAATGGTGGATCTGAGCGAACAACCCAAAGACGAAGTGCGCTTCGGAGCCACGGTAAAATTCAAAAACGGACGACAGCTCGTGCAGTTCCAGATCGTAGGCGTGGACGAGGCCGATATCAAGAGGAATAAAGTCGCCTTCACCGCACCGATTGCCCGCGCGCTAAACGGCGCAAAAGTAGGGGAGACGGTGGAGTTTAAAAGAGAGAACGAGGTGCAAAGGTTGGAGGTGGTAGCAATCAAATATTAAGACGCACGACTCCGTACCAAAGTTGTATCTCACAAACTGTCTAGTGGGCTTTTAATATTTCGTTTGGCATGATCGGTCACTGCCGTGTAGATCATGGTAGTTTTGATGTTGTTGTGGCCGAGCAGATCCTGAACAAATCTGATATCCGTGCCCTGTTCTATCAAATGTGTGGCGTAACTGTGGCGCAGGCCGTGAATGCCCACTTTTTTATTGATGTTGGCTTTAGTCATCGCCGCCTTGAACACCAACTGTGCAGACCGCACGGCGTATTGTCCACCCGACTGTCCTTCGAACAGGTAAACCGCGGGTCGGTACTCTTTGTAGTAATCCCGAAGTTCGGGCAAAAGTGTTTCCGGTAGACCGACATAACGATCCTTCTTGCCTTTACCCCGCCGCACGAGCACCAGCATATTCCCGCTGTCGATATCACTGATTTTGAGGTTGACCAGCTCACTCACGCGCAGACCCATGCCATAACACATTTTGAGCAAAAGCCGGTGTTTGGGATTTTCCACCAGGTCGAGCATTTTTTTGACATCGCGGCGAGAAATCGCCTTTGGCAGCAAGCTCGGTTTTTTCGGTCTCGGTATATCAATGAACATTTTTTCGCGACCGAGCACCTGTTCAAAATAGAATTTGACTGCATTGATGCGGCTGTGCATCAGGTTCTCAGAGAGCTTCAGTTGATCTGTGCAATAAAGGAAATACGATCGTAATTTTTCTCCGGACAAATCCTCCACAGGATGCTGCTTTAAAACTTTGAGCAGTTGTATAAATTCGCACGAATAGGTGCGGATGGTGTTTTGGCTGTAAGCTTTCAGTTTCAGAAGTTCTACAAATCTTGTGA
>RDDY01000083.1 GCA_003852805.1 Chryseobacterium sp. | reverse complement strand
TCGCGGCCCAACAAAGCAAGCGATCCATCGCTATTAAGATTTTTTGCATGGCGCCTGTTCGCGTGGGAAACACCAGGCCCGTAAAGGTGTGCATACGGATCGGGACACCGGCGGCTTTGCCTGCAAGCATCGATAACAATCCCGCTTTGGGGGTTATGGAATGGATGATGTCGGGTTTTTCCCGACGTAGAAGAAAATAAAGCTTTATCAGAGAAACCAAATCTTTAAACGGCGAAATCTGCCGCTCAAAACGCAACGGTAAGATACGGACTCCCTCGCGGCCTTGTACTGCATTTAGATGTTCGTCCGGGCCTGAAACCGCTGTTACATCAAGATGCTCATTCAGGTATTTCAGCTGCCCGCGGAGCAAGACGTCTAAAGACAGCGCAATGGTAGAAGCTCTTAAAAGTTTAGCCTTCTGCATACACTTCGCGGTAAAGCTCTATATGTTTGTCCACCATTCGGTTGATGTCGTAGTTCTCAGCGCGCGCCGTGCTGTTGCGCACCGTTTCTTCGGCAAATTCTCGGTCCTTTTCTAGTTTAAGAATCAGCTCTGCCAGTTGTTTGTCGTTACCGCGTTCAAACAGCAAGCCGGCTCCGCCCACAATATCACGCAAGCCCGGCACATCGGAGGCGAGAAACGGTTTGCCCGAAATGAGTCCTTCCACCGATGCCAGCGAGAGACCCTCATAATAAGATGAAAGCACAACGATGTCGACAGAGCGCAGCAGCTCAGGGATGTCCATGCGCTCGCCCAGAAAACACACCCTGCCGTTCAATTGCAGATCATCTACCAATTTCTCCAATTCCGGCCTGCGCACGCCGTCACCTGCCAGCAGCAGTTTAAAATTTTCGGGCAGATGCGTGAGTGCCCGAATGAGTGTGTCCTGATCCTTGCCTTGACGAAAGGCTGCCACCTGCAAGAGCAATATGTCATCTTCCCTCATGCCCTGACCGATCCGGTGTTTTCTGTACGGCACAGCTTTACGGATTCTGTCCAAGTTTACGCCGTTGTTTATGACGGTCTGCCTCACCGTACCGAGCGGCAAATACTCTTTGTAGATCTCGTCGATTTCATTGGTGATGCACACTAGGCGATCATAACGCGCATAACACCAACGCTCAGGCAATCTGTATAGTTTGTTCGAGTGGCGACGGTTTGTGGTACTATGCTCTGTAAAGATCAGTTTTTTGCCAAGTCCGATATTTGCGACAGCCGCGAAATATTGCGCGGGAAAAAGATGTACGTGAATAAGGTCGTAATCTCTGAAAATGCGCCGCATTTTCAGAATGGCGCCGGGATTATAGATGTCGCGCATATGACCGGAAGTCTTCAATATATAGATCTTGCGGCAGTCGAGCTTGCGCAGCTCTTGCACAAAGCCGGTGTGGTTATTGTCCCAAAGCAAAAGCAAATCCATTTGGATTCCGCGCTCGGCATAAAGCGGCAAGGTCTCCAAAAGCAATTTCTCTGCGCCGCCCGTGGCCAAGGAATTGATAACTTGTAAAATCTTCATCTCAGATAAGAATAAAGCAGTCCTGTCGGCAGTCCGACGATGGAATGTAAAGGTGAAACCATCCCAAGCTTCCGGCCGAAATCCAGCTTGCTGTGGCGGGCAAAACGCCAAAAATTAATATTTGCCCGAACTTTATAATAGAGAGGAATATTTGCTTTTTCCAGTTCGGCATAATGCACGAGCGTTGCCGTCGGCGAATTCTTCCGTATCTCGACAATCCGATCGGTCAGGCCGCCTTCCAGATATTCGCAAATGTAGACGATTTGGGAAGTCCATAGCATATCGTAGTCGCGGCCGATACGATTCCAGACCAAGGCCTCGGGGCAAAACTTCTCGCCCTCAAATTCGGGAAACGGGTATTTTCGTAAAACCTCGGTTTTATATACCTCGGCCATATCCCCCGCAATCTTCATTCGGTAACGGAAAGCGAAGACATTGCATACACTGTCCTCAAATGCATTTTGGGTACCAATCACATCCGTTGAAGAGAAACCTCTGCGAAACGACACGCCGGCAATATCCGCACGGTCCCTGATCTCTTCAAACTGCTCTTCTATCAATTTTGTTGCGTCGTCGGTCAGGTAGTCGTCGCTGTCCACTATGATGAAGAGTTCGCCTTTCGCCAGAATCAATCCGCGGTTAATGGCACGGTGCTTGCCACCGTTCTCTTGTTTGTGGTAGATGATCGGAAAATTTTGGTCGCCTCCGAATCCGCGCACTGTCTCACTCGTATTATCTGTAGAACCGTCGTCTACGATCACCCATTCAAAATCAAAGCGTTGCTGCCGGCAAAGACTCTCGTAGAGCCGCGGTAAGGTATCCGCCCGGTTGTAGGCCGGTGTAAAAATCGTTATCATCTTCTGTATTCCATAAATTCCCAGCGTCCTTTTCGGTCAAAATCCTGAAAGATGCTCTTGTACGGCATAAAATCTCCATCGTCAAAAAGGAGCATGAGTCTCAGGAACAAGGCGCTGAAATAAACGACCGCAATGCCGTTGAACAAGAGCCGTCGCGCAGGGCGCAAAAAGACCACCGTGTACGACAGCGCCAGCGCCAAAAAGATCAGATAATACCAAGAAAAACGTACAAAGGTAGCATTGGCCGCAGACATAAGAACGATAACGGCGTACATAAACATGCCGTTGAAAAATAGGGTGGTTTCCTTGTATCCGTAGAAACGCTTCCTCAGCGCCATTGCCAATCCCAAGATCAGCACCGCCTCGGCCACATAGAAAAGATTAAGCCCGCCCGATAATTGTAAATATGCGTTCACCTTACCGTCATCGATATTCTCTGCTGCCAAACTCTGTATTGCGCTGCCTAATGGTGACAATGCAAGTACCAGGAAAAGAATTGAAAGATAAACGATCTGCACGTTTGTGAACCGGCGGTAGCCCACGAAGTAAACCGGAGCAAAAATAAGCGCCGATTTGTGGAACGAGAAGGCCACCAGCATAAATAAAGCGAAGCGCACCGGTTGCCTGCGGACAATGGCCGGGATGGAAAAACACAGAACCGCCATGGCCACTTCTTGCCGAACATAGACAAACGACATCAGAAAGAACTTGGCAAACAAAACAAACGCCGCGAACAGCGGCCAATACGCGTAGCGCTTAAGAGTCCGCCCGTACGCAAAAATGATGATTGCCGAGGAGACGAAGAACATGAAATAGCGGTTTCCGGGACATGATCGGCGGCTACGACGTCTATATCTACGGCGAGGTCTATGAGTTGCAAAACAACGCGGTGATCTTGGCCAATCCCGGTTTTGAGTACGGCTTCCGCCTGTATTATATTCTTCTGCGCTTTTTCTCGGAGAACCGCTATTTCATGTTCTTCGTCTCCTCGGCAATCATCATTTTTGCGTACGGGC
>RDDY01000335.1 GCA_003852805.1 Chryseobacterium sp. | reverse complement strand
GTGCGCGAGTCTACGCTTTGGATAACACGGAAGGCCGCACGCGCCGGGAAGTTGGCTTTGATCATACCGGTAATCACATTCACTGACGGCCGCTGCGTGGCAACAATCAAGTGGATGCCCACCGCACGGGCCAACTGTGCAAGGCGGGCAATGGGAAGTTCCACCTCTTTGCCCGCCGTCATGATGAGGTCGGCAAACTCGTCCACCACCAAGACGATGTACGGCATAAAATAATGACCGTTTTCGGGGTTCAGCTTACGCCGGCGAAACTTTGCATTGTATTCCTTGATGTTCTTGCAGAACGCCTGCTTCAGCAATTCGTACCGATTGTCCATTTCAATACACAGTGAATTCAGCGTATTGATGACCTTGGTATTGTCTGTGATGATGGCGTCGTCGGTATCGGGCAGTTTCGCCAAGTAATGCCGTTCGATTTTTGAGTAAAGCGACAGCTCCACCTTCTTGGGGTCAACCATCA
This sequence comes from Chryseobacterium sp., assembly GCA_003852805.1. GTDB lineage: Bacteria > Bacteroidota > Bacteroidia > Flavobacteriales > Weeksellaceae > Elizabethkingia. The sequence continues at coordinate 2,922 of RDDY01000335.1, read as the reverse complement.
CAAACTTCAGTTCGCTCGGGTGTTTTTTGAAAAGCAGCGACGTAAGTATCGCGTTGATGCCGACCGATTTCCCCTGTCCCGTGGCACCTGCCATCAACAAGTGTGGCATCTTGGCAAGGTCGGCCACAAAAACCTCGTTGGAAATGGTTTTGCCGAAGACCACGGGCAAGTCCATGTCGCTGTTCATAAATTTGGGCGTAGCCACCACCGAGCGCATGCTCACCATGGAGGGTGATTGGTTGGGAACCTCGATGCCGATGGTTCCTTTGCCCGGCATCGGCGCAATGATACGGATGCCCAGAGCCGAGAGATTGAGCGCTATATCATCTTGCAGCTTCTTAATCTGCGCCACGCGGATTCCGGCTTCGGGAACTATTTCGTAAAGCGTGACCGTAGGGCCGATGGTGGCTTTGATCTCTGCAATGCCGATGTTGAAGTTCTTCAACAATCCTACAATCTTGTTCTTGTTTTCTTCCAGCTCTTCTTGGTTGATCTTTATTTCTTGGTTGCCATAATCTTTCAAAAGTGAAACATCGGGCATCTGAAATTCGGCCAGATCCAATTTATGATCGTATTCTCCGTGCTTGGCGACCAAGTCATTGGCTTTTTGGTCTGCTTCGTCCACCGATTCGTCATCAGGCTTTTCGATGGTAAGCGCCACTTCATCCGCTTTGGACTCGACATTGTCTGTCACCGCGGCACTGCTCGGAGTGACGATCGGTTCCAAACTGCGCGAAACAGACACTTCGGGAAAGTCGTCGGTAGCAGCGGGTGCAGTTGTAACCTTGCGGTCAAACGGAGACGGACGCTTTACCGGCTCGGGTTTTTCGTCTTGTAGATTGTCTTCATCGTCAATTGCTTCCTCCTCGTCGATTTGTGTCTCATCCTCCGCTGACGCAGGGCGCAAACGCTGAAGCGTATCGTCGGCGCGGTTGCGCATCTTATGCAAACGGGCTTTCATCCGTGCGGGGCTTAGATTGAATTCCAGTATGAAATAGAGACTTATACCGGCAACAATCACCAACCAAAGACCGACCAAGCCGATGTACGCCCGTAGGTAATCCTGAATCTGGTAGCCGAAGACGCCTGACAGTACACCGCGCCCACCCGTGACCGCTCCCAAGAAAATGGGAATCCAGATGATAAAGAACAAACTGTGCGAGATGGTTTTCCAAGGCTTGAAATAGTTCTTCTTCAAAATCAGCGTGCCGAACACGAAGGTGAGAAAGGCAATGATGAAAGCTGCCAAACCGATGCTCTCGAAGATGAAGAGATTGCCCAACCAATCGCCGATTTTGCCGAACATATTGGATGACTCCACGGTTCGGTCGGCCATTGCGCCGGCTTGGCTCTGATCTTCTTTCCAGCGCAGTAAATACGAGATAAAGGATAACGTGAGCACTACCGATAAAATCATCAGGATGCTGCCTGTGATGATCCTGAAGCGGGATAGCCGTTTACCTTTTCGTTCTACTTGCTGTTGGGCCATAAAAGAGGGTGGATTTGTTGGTGTGGGCAAATTTAAGACAAATATCAGTTATCGGGCCGGACAATTTAAGACTTTATATTCGCTTTATTGGTTATTAGAAGCTATTTTTGCACGTCATATCTATATAAATGAAAAAGATTCAGGAGATCCTTATCAGTACACGTACCATGGCGGTATTGCTGCTTGTGTATGCCGTAGCCATGGCTGTGGCAACCTTTGTGGAAAATGATTACGGAACGCCGGCGGCCAAGGCGCTTATCTATAACGCCAAGTGGTTTGAGGTGGTCATGTTTCTTCTCATTCTCAACTTTGTAGGCAACATCCAACGATACAGATTGCTGCGCCGCGAAAAGTGGCCGGTATTGGTTTTTCACCTTGCGTTTGTCTTCATCTTTATAGGCGGCGCCATCACGCGCTACATCAGCTACGAAGGGATGATGCATATTCGCGAGGGCGAGACCACAAACGAAATAGTCTCAGACCGTCATTTTCTGAAAGTCAGAATTGAAGACGGCGGAGACGTTCTTTCTTATCCGGACAAGCCTTATCTGATGTCGCCGTTGAGTTATAAGATCAGAGCGGCCTATGATTTTCACGGACAAAGAATCGACATGAAAGGCATCGGATACATCCAACGCAAGAAAGATTCACTGGTTCCCAATGCATCGGGTAAAGAATATCTGCACATCGTTTCGGCAGGCGAGTCGGGAAGGGTAAACTATTATCTGAATAGCGGCGAAACCAAGAGCATAAACGGCATGTTGGTCAGTTTCAACAAAGCCATCGAGGGCGCTGTCGAATTTAAGAAAGACGGCAATCAATTATTGATCCGCACACCCGAAGATGCAGAGTACATGACGATGGCTACACAAGAAACAGGTGTCAATAAGAAAGATGAGTTTCAGCCGTTGGCCCTGCGCAGCCTCTATACCATAGGAAATCTGCGACTGGTTGTTCCCGAAGGCTTGGTAAAAGGAAACTTGATTATGGTAGAAGGCGATCGGAATAAAGATCAGACCTTGCCCGATTTGCTTCGCCTCGAAATCAAAGGACCTAAAACCACACAGATTGCGGAAATTCCGGTACAAGCGGGCAACCCCGAGCTGGCGCGTCAGTTCAATATCGACGGCATGAATCTGATGATCGGTTACGGTCCTACCATTTACAACACCCCTTTTGCGGTAAAATTGGATCGTTTCGTCTTGGACACCTATCCGGGCAGTGATTCGCCTTCCTCCTTTGAATCTTACGTTCAGATCATAGATAACGGCAAATCTACTCCCGAACATATCTATATGAACAATGTTCTGAATTACAAAGGCTACCGTTTCTTCCAATCGAGTTATGATCCTGACCGACGCGGTACGGTGCTCTCCGTCAACCATGATTTCTGGGGAACCCTCATTACCTATATCGGCTATGTCTTCTTGTTT
>RDDY01000273.1 GCA_003852805.1 Chryseobacterium sp. | reverse complement strand
CTATTTTTGTAAAAATCTATGAAATGAAAAGTAAGAAGGAGTTTTTTCTCGAAGCATATAAACTCGGCATCATAAAGTTTGGGCGCTTCACGCTGAAAAGCGGTATTGAAAGTCCGTTCTACGTGGACCTTCGACCGCTGGCATCAGACCCGAAGATTCTTAAAAGCCTTGCAGGTTATCTGCTGGAGATGCTGCCGCTGGACAATTTCGATCTGATCTGTGGCGTACCCTACGCGGCCTTACCGATGGCCACGGCCATGTCGCTGGAGAGCTACATCCCGCTCGTCATCAAGCGTAAGGAAGCCAAGGCTTACGGCACGAAAAAACTCATCGAAGGAATTTACCGGAAAGGTCAAAACTGCCTGCTGGTAGAAGATGTCATCACGTCCGGAAAATCCCTGGTAGAAACCATCGAAGAAGTGGAGAACGAGGGTCTGAAAGTTTCGGACATTATCGTGGTGCTTGACCGTCAACAGGGCGGCCGCGAAATGCTGCAACAGCGTGGTTACAATGTCCACACTCTTTTTACCATAACTGAAGTGGTCCAGATACTGAAAGAAGTTGACCACCTGACCGATGAAGAAGTGGAACGCATCAATGACTTCCTGAACGGCAACCAAGTAAAATTTGCTGAGCAAAAACGCCTGACTTACGAAGAAAAACTTAAAAACTGTGACCACTCCGTCGGCTGTCGCTTGCTGGAAATAGCTTTGGAGAAAAAAAGCAACCTGATTGTTTCAGCTGACGTTTTGACCACCGATGAACTGCTGAGACTGGCAGATAAGGTCGGGCCACAGATCGTCGCGCTCAAAACCCATATCGACATCATCACGGATTTTGACCCTGACAAAACACTTCTACCGTTAAAAGATCTGGCGACCAAGCATAACTTCCTGCTGATGGAAGACCGCAAATTCGCCGATATCGGCAACACCCAAGAGCTGCAGTTCACCCACGGCATGTACCGTATTTCCAACTGGGCAGATATGGTGACCTCGCACGTCATCGGTGGTAGCCGCGCGCTGGACGCTTTCCTGAACGTGGGCGTTATCGCCATCGTGGGCATGTCATCAAACGGTGCACTGACCGACGCTCATTACCGTGAAGAAGCGCTGAAAGTTGCTGAGAGCCACCCGAATGTCATCGGCGCAGTATCGCAGAATACAGTTCCCGAAAATCTGTTGCTGTTCACGCCCGGCGTCAGCTTCGACAGCGAGGGCGATGGCAAAGGCCAGCAGTATCGCTCGCCGGAACATGTTTTCAGAAATCTGCAAACCGATTTCATCATCGTCGGGCGCGGAATTTACAAAGCAGAAGATCCCGAAACAGCTGCCCTGGCTTACCGATCAAAAGCCTGGGAAGCCTACCAACAGTCGCTGTAAAACAGTTTCTCTAACTCTCATAATGCTGCTCCCGGGCAGCATTTATTTTTGAATGGCTATTTTTGTGCGATGCAGATTGCAGTAATAGAAGACGACCACCGCATCAGTGATTTTCTGGTCAAAGGCCTGGAAGAACAGGGCCATTTCGTGCTGTTGTCAAAATCTGCGGAGGAATTTTTCGACCATTTTGAAGACCGCAGATGGGATCTGATCATCGCCGATATCATGTTGCCGGGCCTGAGCGGAATGGACCTGGTATCGACGCTGCGCTACCGGGGTGTGCAGACACCGATTTTGATGCTCAGCGCATTGAATTCGGTCCAAGATAAAGTGCAGGCGCTGGATCTGGGTGCCGACGATTATTTGACCAAGCCGTTCCACTTTGAAGAATTACTGTCCAGAATAAAAGCTTTGACCAGACGCGGTCAACAGTCGGTGACGAATGACGAACACCTGGTAAAAGCCGGCGATCTGACGATAGACCGCGAGCAGTTTAAGGTTTTTGAAAACGGCGAAGAGATCGAACTGTCACCGCGCGAGTTCAAACTGCTGCTCTATCTGGTTGAAAATCGCGGCCGCGCCGTGAGCAGGATGCAATTGTTGGACGCAGTTTGGGGCATTCAGTTCGACAATCAGAGCAATGTGGTGGATGTGTACATTTCGTATGTCCGCAATAAAATAGAGAAACGACGAAAGTACATCCACACTGTCAAAGGCGTCGGCTATTTATTCAAAACAGAAGCATGACACTGCGCACGCGGCTTTCACTGTTTTCGGCTTTATTGTTCAGCATTGTAATTCTCGCTGCTTCAGCCATCATCTACTTTTCGTTTCGCAGCCACGCCGAGCGTCAGGAATACCGCAGCCTGGAATATAAAACCCTGCTGGCCGGACTTTTCTATTTGGAAAAAGATGAGATATCAAGCGCCGAGCACCAGAGCATCGCCAGCAAACTGCAACGCAATATTTCGCGCAGGAACATTATTGTTATCGACGCCGCCAACCACCGCTTCGAAGGTCTGATGGGCGCAGACATTGCCATAACGCCTGACTTTCTGAACGAGGCGCGGCGTAACGGCATGGCAAAAAAGAAGACGGAAGATTATTTCTACAACGGTTTATTCTACCATGACAACCAGGGCGACTTTGTCATTGTAACCCGGGAAGCAACTACGGAATTTGACGCACAGATGAATGCGTTACTGCAGATTCTGGCAGCGGCCTTTGTGGTCGGAATACTGTTGACCGTTATTTTTTCTCAACTGCTCGGCCGTATCGCCTATGCACCGATTTTGAAGATGATCGATGAACTGAAAAAACGCGACTATAAAAACTTCAGCAGACCGATCATTCTCGACACCAAATATCCCGAGATGACCGATCTGGCTGACACTTACAACGAACTCAGCGCAGAACTGGAGCGGACTTTTTCGATTCAGAAAAACTTCATCGACTATGTTTCGCACGAACTTCGCACGCCGATTGCCGCTATGCTGGGTACGCTGGAAGTTTTGAATCAAAAACAGCGGACCGTTGATGACTACACCGCCGCAAATAAACAGTTGAAACACTATGCCGAGGATCTTGGCGACACGATCGACCAGATGCTGCTGTTATCGGGCGCGAGGACCCGGCTTGAGATCCATCCCGTCCGCTTAGATGAGATTATCTGGAGTATTTACGAACAGCTGACCGTTGTCGATAACGCAAATCTGCAGATCGACATCCAGGTTGAAGACAGTAAACTGTTAACCATAAACGCTAACGAAAAACTGCTGCGCCTTGCCATTCAGAATATAGTGCAGAATGCCGTCAAATATTCTGACCGTCAGACTGTAAACATCATTCTCGATACGCTCGACGGCCATTTGCGCCTGGCGGTCGTAGACAAAGGCATCGGCATCCCGGCGGCAGATCTGGAAAAAATCACCGACAATTTTTTCCGCGCGGATAACGCTGCGGACTACAGCGGCAAAGGCATCGGCCTGTCGCTTGCCAGCATCATCTTCCGTTTGCACAACATCAGACTCGAAATAGAGTCTTCGCCTGGG
>RDDY01000379.1 GCA_003852805.1 Chryseobacterium sp. | reverse complement strand
CACCGGCACTTTCAGCAAAACCTTTGCAAATGTGGGTGGCTATGTGATTGCCGAGCCGCACCTCGCTGCCTTTCTGCGCTTCCAGTCGCGTCAGCAGATTTTCTCGGCGACGGCTCCGCCTTCTTCCATGGGAATCATCAAAGCCATCGAACTGATCGACGAGGAACCCGAGTGGCGAGAAAAACTTTGGGACAATATCCGCTATTTCAAAGCGGGATTGCACGATCTGGGTCTCGATACGGGACCGACCTCTTCGGCAATCATACCGGTAAAGATCGGCGATCCTCATATCACGGGCGATGCAGGCAAAATGCTCATCCGCAGGGGGATCTATACCAACCCGATCCTCTACCCTGCCGTTGCGCGCAAAGACGCGCGGATCCGCATGGCCGTAATGGCTACGCACGAGCGAGAACACCTGGACAAAACCCTCAACGCTTTTGACGATATCAACAAAAAGTTGCAACTTGCAGTAAAATAGCAGCATGGTGAGAAAGGCGGTTGCCGGACCGGTCAGGGATAAAAACAGAACCAAAAAGAAACTGCTGGATGCCGTGGGCAACATCCTTAAAACCAGAGGGTTCGCAGGCCTGAAGATCACCAAAATCGCAGAGACGGCAGGCGTTGACCGAAAGCTGATCTATGATTATTTCGGCAGCACCGACAAACTGATCGCCGAGTACCTGCACACCGCAGATTTCTGGAGCAACGTAAACGAGAAAAATCCGGAGGTAGACCCCGGCGACGGCGGGAGACAGCTGGCCAAGCACCTGCTGCGAAAACAGTTCCGCGATATGCTGGGGAGCAAAGAACTGCAAAAGATCATTCTTTGGGAACTCTCGGAAGAACGGGCTTGTCTTCACGAGCTGGTGGAGCGCCGCGAGGTAGGCGGCGAACTGCTCTTCCGCAAGATCACCGACCCGGTTTTTGGCGATTCGGACGTCAATTTCCGCGCCGTCATGGCTGTTCTGATCTCGGGCGTCTACTACCTGAGCCTGCATTCCAACTTCAACGGCACCGAAATCTGCGGTGTGGACACAGCCGACGCCGAAGGACAACTTGAAATAGAAAAGGCCCTGGACCGAATGGTCGATTGGGCCTTTGAAAACAGATAAATAACCCTCCGCCTTTCACGCATCGGCGTGTGATCTTTCCGATTGCTTGGAGAACGGAGGAGAATCGGGAAGCAGCAAACAACACTGCCGACGGAATTTTTATTTCCGTTTACTCCACTCGGTCAGCTTACTCAGGAGTCGGGTTGCGACAAAGCTTGTGATCCCTCCTATCGCTGCCAGGATGATGGTCTGCAAAATACTCTCGCGCGGCAGATTGACAAGGATGCTTAGCAGCACGCCCGTTACCGTACCCGCTTTTGTGGCAATGGCCGAAGAATCCATTATCGATCGCTTTCTACCGCAGATTGACTGATTGCGCTTGCAATGCCTCCGGCAACCGCGGCATAACCCGCCACGGTTACACAGACAGCGGGAAGTGCCACAGGCGCGGTCAGAATAATGGTGCTGACGGCGGTAAGCAGCAGACCCGCATTGCGCAGGCGCTTAAAAAATGTAGGCGTGGGCGCCTGCAATCTTCTTTTCAATTCTTTCATCGTTCTCTTTTTTAATGTTGATGTAAACAGGTTTTTTCGCACCGGCGATTTGCGCCAGCAGTTTGTCGAGAGCTGCCCGCGAACCGTAGCCTTTTCCTTCGCCCGTCAGCTTTTCTACGGGCGCTATGCATCCCAGGCTTTCTTTTAAGGCATGGTTAAAACTGTGAATAAGGATCATATCTCTGCCCGGCACCTCCTTTAGTTCGAGGTGCTGCCCGTATCGGCTGCTTTGCCTTAGCTGCAACCGATACCTTCCCTCGGGCACGCAGGAGATTCTTCGCCGGTTCATTTTCCACGGCAATTCTATGCTCCGGCACAGCGGAACGCCGTCCAGTGCAATGATGCCGTTGGTGCCGCCGTTGAAGTATCGGCGTCTCAGTTCAAGTTCCATGGCCGATCGTTTTCTTGTTTGACAAATACGAGCTTTGAAGCCTGCGGGAGAGTATCCGTGTTGCCGGGAATACCGCTCCGGCCGCTTGCAATCGATTGCGGCTGAGGTCCATGGTCGGACATCCGCTGCGCGCATGCGCCGGGGACAATGGCGGCCGTACTCTTATCGCGAGCATGGCTGCCGGCATCTGTCGATGCATTTGGAATCATTTCATTCTGTGTCATGTGCATTGTTTTAAGAGTTTAAAATTTCGGGTGCTTCCGGACCACCCTAAGACTGCGGTGAATTCACAAGACAAATTTTCATCAACCGTCTCGTTAAAAAAAGCAACCGGCAGCGTTTGGAACGTTTTTGCCGTTTTGGCAACGTATTTCACTATACAGTGAGTTAAAGTTGATATACATTTGTGTTATTCACCATTCACAAAAACTGCAAACATGAAAAGAAGAATCAACAGATTGTGCATCTACACCAAAGATGTTCAAAGCATTACAGGTCGCAGCCTCCGCTATTCTCGCAATCTCTTGAATGAAATGCGAAAAGAATTGAAAAAAGAGAAAAAAGAATTTCTCACCATTGAAGAGTTCTGTCGCTATACGGGACTCAGGCATGAGGCCGTTATGGAAGTGCTGAGAGATTGACCTTAACGAAATCTGCCCCGAACGGGCAGATGTATTGTTGCAATTCGTTACGCGGATTTCATCCGAGATCGCAAATCTCAACCTTGAAAATGCGGGCGTACGTCGGTGACGATCGTCAAACTTATCGGTTCTCTACCGTTCGATCAGCCGTTCTCGGGCCGTGAAATCGGTGTTCCGCTGTCCCGGCGGTCGGTTCGGGGCTTCTTTGCAGCATTATTCACCATCTTTTTACAAGAATGCAGTGTCATTTTCGCAAAACTCAGTGCAGAAAGTAAGAAACTCAGTGCACAATTTTGTTTTTGCACTGAGTTTCACCGTCTTAAAAAAGGCAAAAAAGAAGCCCCTGCCAACGGCAGGGGTTTCCATTCGATCGGCCTTACGGCGTCTGTTCGGGCGTTTCCTCCGACGGCACTTGCCCCGGCGCCGTCTGCTTGCGGTACTGCAACTGCCGGATGGAACGCTTAAGCGCGGCACTCGGACGGAACAGCACCCGCGTGCGCAGAATCTGTCCGGCGCTGACCTCGGCTTCTGTATCGGCACCCGTGGATGTTGCCGAAAGACGGAAAGTGCCCACATCGCCGAAGCGGATGCAGCGACCACTCCGCAGATGGCGCACCATGTACTTTTCCATGGCATACAATACAGCCCGACAATCGATCGCGTTGAGCGTTGACGAATCGGAGACCTCTTCTGCCAAATCTTCGAAGGTGACGTCTTCGGTTGCAATGAGACTCGGATAGAACTTTTTCGGTGCATTGCGGTCCAACGGATTGGCGCGGCCCACCACTTTGAATCTTACCATAACTTTT
>RDDY01000134.1 GCA_003852805.1 Chryseobacterium sp. | reverse complement strand
AGCTTGTTCAATTCTTGTTCGGTCTCTTTGCTTTTCGCCCGGGCTTCCAGCAGGTTCCGTCTCGCCTTGAACAAGCTCGGGAAAGGAATGCTTTGAGAGATGCTGAACGATTGATCGAATTTCGGACTGCTGTATTGGCCCAGCTCAGCCTCGATGCTTGTCTTCGGGAGTTCGCCGGCGGTATTGATTAAAGAGCGTGCTGCGGCAGCTTCCCATTCTTTCTGTTGAAAGGTCGGGTTGTTGCGCTTCGCCGTTTCAATGGCTTCTTCCAAGCTGAGGCTTCTTTCTTGCGCACCAAGGTTTTGACTGACGATTATTCCTCCCAAGAGCAAGAAAACCGTCAATGTTTTGGGTCGAAGCCGCAGCGATGGTTTGTTTGAATTAAATATGATGTAAAGCATCGGTAAAACGAATAGGGTTAAAAAAGTGGCGGTGATCAGTCCGCCGATGACTACGGTAGCCAACGGTTTTTGCACTTCGGCTCCTGCACCTGTGGAAACCGCCATCGGTAAAAAGCCGAGCGAAGCCACGGCAGCCGTCATCAACACGGGGCGCAGGCGGATGTGCGTGCCTTTCAGTACGCGGCGTAAAATGTCGGTTTCGCCTTCTTTTTCCAAATCGTTGAATGTGCCGATGAGTACAATTCCGTTCAAAACCGCTACACCGAACAATGCGATAAAACCGATGCCCGCGCTGATACTGAACGGCATATCTCTGATGAGTAGCGCTAAAACGCCACCGATGGCGCTCATGGGTATGGCGGTGAATATAAGCGCAGCCTGTTTGGCAGAGTGGAAGGTGAAATACAGAAGTGCAAAGATGAGCAACAGCGCTATGGGCACGGCAATCAACAACCGTTTGCTCGCGGCTTCCAGATTTTCAAACTGACCGCCGAAAGTGAAATAGTAGCCCGTCGGCAGTTTAATCTCTTTTTGCAATCGTTCTTCTATCTCGTTGACGGTACTTTCCACATCACGGTCTTTTACGTTGAAACCAACGACAATCCTTCGCTTGCCTTCTTCTCGACTGATTTGTGCGGCACCTACCTGATAATCTACCGTTGCTATCTGTGACAGCGGAATCTGTTGTCCGTTGGAAAGCGGAATTGGCAGGTTGGCGACATCGTCAATGCTGTGGCGGAAGGTGCTGTCCAAACGAACCACCAAATCAAATCTGCGCTCGTTCTCCATCACTTGGCCCGCCGCGCGTCCGGCGAAGGCGGTGCTCAATACATCGTTTACATCCTTTATGTCCAAACCGTAATTGGCCATGCGCAAGCGGTCGTAGTCTACGTTTATCTGCGGCAGTCCGCTGACACGCTCCACCTGCGGCGCGGTGACGCCGTCGACTTTTTGAGCCAGTTGAGCTACCTTGTCTCCGTAAATGGCCAGAGAGTCCAGATTCTCACCGAAAATCTTTACGGCGACGTCTTGGCGGATGCCCGTCATCAGTTCATTGAAACGCATTTGAATGGGTTGATTTTTCTCGAAGAAAACCCCGGGAATTACTTCCAACTTTTTCAATATTTCCTCACCGAGTTCATCGTAGCTCTTTTTGGTTTTCCATTCGTTTTTGGGTCTCAGAACAATGATCAGGTCAGAAACTTCGGGAGGCATCGGGTCGGTAGGTACTTCGGCCGATCCTGTTTTGCCAACCACCATTTTCACTTCGTCAAACTCCTTGATGATGCGCGAAGCCTGCATGGAGGTTTCCAAACTCTGCGACAGAGAACTGCCCGGGGGCAAAATACAGTGAAAAGCAAAATCTCCTTCCTGCAGCTGCGGAATAAACTCGCCGCCCATGGTGCGGAACAACAGCAAAGCGCCCACAAATAGTGCAAGCGTACCGGCCACCAGCCAATAGCGTACACGGATGGCTTTTTTCAAAACGGGTTGATAAATGCGATGCAGTTTGGCAATGGCGCGGTCTGAGAAATTGGTGCCCTTCTTCGGTTTCTTGGAAAGGATCAGCGCACTCATCATCGGTATATACGTGAGCGAAAGGATCAACGCGCCTAAAATGGCAAAGCCCACTGTTTTTGCCATCGGGGTAAACATTTTGCCTTCCACGCCCGTCAATGTAAGAATCGGGATATAGACAATGAGGATGATGATTTCACCAAAGGCAGCGCTCTTTCGGATTTTGGAAGCAGACAAAAATACTTCTTCATCCATCTCGGCTTGGGTGAGTCGATGGGTGGTTTTGCGCAGGCCCAAGTGATGCAACGTAGCCTCGACAATAATCACCGCGCCGTCCACAATAAGACCGAAGTCTATTGCGCCCAAACTCATCAGGTTTGCGCTGACGCCGAAGACATTCATCATTCCCAATGCAAACAACAGCGACAGCGGAATGGCCGATGCCACAATCAAGCCCGCGCGGAGATTCCCGAGGAAAAGCGTCAGCACGAAAATCACAATCAAGGCACCTTCTACCAAGTTGGTTTCCACGGTTTTGATGGCACGACCGACCAGATCCGTCCGGTCCAAAAACGGTTCTATAACAACATCGTCGGGCAGGGAGTTTTGTATCGCCGGAAGTTTGGCTTTGATGCTTTTCACCACCTCGTTACTGTTGGCGCCTTTCAGCATCATCACCATGCCGCCTACCGCGTCCACATCGCCATTAAAGGTCATGGCTCCGTAGCGCAATGCATGACCCAGGCGTACTTCGGCCACGTCTTTTATCAAAACGGGCACTTGGCTGTCGCCTGTTCTTACCGCTATGTTGCGCACATCTTCCAATGACGTAACCACGCCCACGCCGCGAATGAAATAGGCATTCGGTTTTTTGTCGATATAGGCACCGCCGGTATTTTCGTTGTTTTTCTCCAATGCGGTGAAAATCTCGGAGATGCTGACGTTCATGGCGCGCAGACGGTTCGGGTCCAAAGCGACCTCATACTCTTTGAGTTCGCCGCCGAAGCTGTTTATCTCGGCCACGCCCGGTGTTCCGTTCAGTTGACGGCGTACAATCCAGTCTTGCATTTCGCGCAGTTCCATCGGACTGTACTTGTTTTCACTGCCTTTTTTGGGGTGGAGGATATATTGATAGACCTCGCCCAAACCGGTGCTCACGGGCGCCAATTCCGGTTTGCCGATACCGGCGGGGATTTGGTCGACGGCATCTTGCAAACGTTCATTCAGCAGTTGACGCGCGAAGTATATATCGACATCTTCGTCAAAAACAACGGTGATCACCGACAGCCCGAAGCGTGAGATGCTCCGCACTTCCTCAATGTCGGGAATATTGGCGATGCTCTGCTCGATGGGTGCGGTAACCAGCTGTTCCACCTCCTGACCGGCAAGCGTGGGGCTGACCGTAATGATTTGTACTTGGTTGTTGGTAATGTCGGGGACGGCGTCCACCGGAAGCTTCGTGGCGCTCCATACGCCCCAGATGATCCATACAAGGGTGATCAGACCGATCAGCATTTTATTTTTAATGCTGAATCTTATGATTTTATCTAACACGAAATCGTATTTAATTTTTACAAGAAACGAAATGCCATTGCATGGCAAAAGCGGCCGCCAACATTGCTGACAGCTTGGTTGTAAAAATTAAATCTTGGGCGGTTGCCAGATTCCGTAAATGATGTTGAAAAATTGTTCCCGAGGAGAATCCGTGATCTCGCTATAACGAGCTTGAAAAATAGGAGTGAAGCCGTAAAACCGAAGATCTGCTGCTGCCAGCTGAACGCCGCAACAAGAGCAGGTGCAAAAAGGTGAACAGAGGTCTGCATGCGTTTGGGCTGCTTTTGACGAGACTGTGGTGTGCGTTGTGCTGCGCCCCGGAGCATCATTGCAAGGCGCGGTAAACAGAACGCTGAAAAATACAGCCAATAAAGCGGCAAACAGTTTCACGGCACAAATGTATCACTTTTCCCGAGAACGTTGAGCTCTTGCACTGCAACAGAAAATGGCGGCTCATCGGAACCGCCAAAGAAGGTAAAAAAAAAGAGATAATAGTTATGCGGTCTTTTCCAAAAGCTTAAGCAAGGCTTTCGCCGTCGGACCTGCCGAAAGCGGGTTTTGGCCTGTGACCAAGATACCGTCCTCCTGCACGTGCGAAGCGTACGGAAGCGTAGCCGAATGGAATTCCGCACCCAACTCCTTGAGCCGTGTTTCGAGTTTAAACGGAATATTGTTTCCGCGGAAGACCAAGGCTTCTTCGGCGTTGGTAAAGCCCGTAACCTTTCTGCCTTGCAGCAGTTCGGGTTGCATTTCCGCGGCCATCACCAGCGCGGCGGGACCGTGACAAACGGCACCGACGGGTCTGCCGCTGTTGTAGAAGTCCAAGATGATCTTACCGCTGGTCTCGTTTGTTGCCAAATCCCACAACGGCCCGTGCCCGCCCGGATAGAATACTGCCACAAAGTCTGCGGTATCTATTTCTTCCAACCGATGCGTGTTGTTGAACTTCTTCTTCGCCTCGTCGTCATCGTTAAAACGGCGGTTGCTTGCGGTGATGTTTTCGGTAAGTTCACTGAGTGGATCCACGGGCGGTCTTCCACCGTAAGGGCTGGCCAAGGTTACCTCATAACCCGCATCGATAAATTCGTAATAAGGATCAGTAAACTCGCCCAACCAAACACCTGTTTTGCTGTCTGTATTATCCATATCCGCGTGGGAGGTAAGGATCATCAATATCTTTTTCATTCGGTAAAAATTTAATGATGAAGATTGCAACAAGTGTTCCGCAAAATAGGACGTGTCGAATGCGGTGTTAGGTCTTATCGGTAATTGTCAAACGCTGAAAAAACGAAACTGTTATTCCCCGCCTTGCCCCGTCAAGGCCGCCACTTTGGTTTCCAGTTCGTCTATGTCAAACGGCTTGGCCACGTAATCATCTGCGCCGGCTTCTTCTGCCAATGCGGCAATATCGTTGTTGGCTGTTATGTAGATCACGGGAACGTTACTGAATTCTTCACTGCTCTTGAGCAGGCGAGTGGCTTCTACGCCACCGATGTCGGGAATCCAGTTGTCCATCAAGATAACATCGGGCCGGAAAGCGGACACTTTTTCCAATATATCGTGAGAAGTTTCGGAGATTTTTACCTCATAGCCCGCCTCGTCAAAAATGATTCCCAGTACTTCCAAAATTGTCGCGTCGTCATCAAAGATTAGAATTTTTCTGCTGTTCATGGCTGAGGTACAGGTCGGATTATAAAGAGTTGATAAGTTCTGCAAGTTCTGTGGGATTGAAAATTTTGTCGTAGGCGCCGTTATCTATGGCCAAACGAGGCATATAGTCTACCTCGGCAGTCAGCGGATCTTGGACCCAAGCGGTTCCGCCCGAACGCCTGATATCCTTCAAGCCTTCCACACCGTCTGCGTTGGCGCCGGAAAGCAACACTCCTACAAGACCTTTGCCAAAGGCCTCGGCAGCGGATTGAAAGCACACGTCGATGGAAGGACGCGAGTAATGCACTTTTTCTGAGCCGTCTAACGAGACGAGCGTTTTGTCTTCGAACAAGAGATGATAGTCTGCCGGCGCGATATATAAAACGTCGGGAAGAAGGTCGGTCTTGTCTTCCAACTCTGCCACTTTCATTGGAGATAATTGTTCCAACAGTAAAGGCAAAACACCGGGCGTCTGAGCTTTGCGATGTAGGACCAATATGATGGGAAAACCGAGTTTCGGCCTGAGTCGGCGGAGCATATCCAATATAACTTGGAGGCTGCCGGCGGAGCCACCGATAATTACCAATTCCGTATTTGTGTTTTGGCTTGCCATCTTATCGCGCATCTATTTTCTTCCAAATCCGTTGATCGCCAACTTGTTGATAATGAGCGCTGAGCCTTGAAAAGCGCAAGGTCTCTTTCGAGCCCAAAGCTAAATAACCGAGCGGCTCCAGACTGTTGTCGAACAGACGGAACACTTGCTCCTGAAGGGTTTTCTCAAAGTAAATGAGAACATTGCGGCAGATGATTAATTGGAAACTGTTGAATGAGCTGTCGGCCGCCAAATTGTGTGTCGACAAAATCAGCTTTTGCTTGAGACTTTCATCAAACTTTGCGCTGTCGTAGTTGGCCGTATAATAGTCTGAAAAATCTTTCTTTCCTCCCGAGAGGATGTAGTTCTCTGAGTAAGCTTTCATCTGCTGAAGCGGAAAGACGCCTGCCCGCGCGGTTTCCAAGACTGAGGGATTGATGTCTGTGCCGTAAATCAGTGATTTGTGGTAAAGACCCGCTTCCTTCAGCAAAATGGCTATCGAGTAGGCTTCCTCTCCCGTGGAGCAGCCTGCCACCCAAATACGGATGAGCGGATAGGTGCCCAATTGTGGGATAATGTCTTCGCGCAACGCCTTGAAAAAATAAGGATCGCGGAACATCTCCGTAACATTTACGGTGATTTCCTCTATAAAGTGACGCAGATAGTCGGCATCATTCAGAATGCGGTACCGTAACTCGGCAAAGCCCGGAAACTTATCGATCACGCAGATGCGGTTGACTCTTCTTTTGAAAGACGCTCGGCTGTATTGCGAAAAGTCGTAGCCGTAACGCTCATACACATCGCGGATCAGCTGTTCTACCTCTTCATCTTTCACAATTGTCGGCTCCAACATCTACGACAGCTTTTCAATAGCT
The DNA here is from genome assembly GCA_003852805.1 of Chryseobacterium sp. Taxonomy (GTDB): domain Bacteria; phylum Bacteroidota; class Bacteroidia; order Flavobacteriales; family Weeksellaceae; genus Elizabethkingia. The sequence continues at coordinate 13,529 of RDDY01000134.1, read as the reverse complement.
TCTATCAGTCGATCAACATCTATCGGCTTGGTTACATAATCTTGAGCACCGGCATCCAGACATTTTTCTCTGTCTTCGGGCATGGCCTGCGCCGTTACGGCAATCACGGGAACGGCTGCGGTTACAGCATTGTCGCGGATTTTGCCCACCGCTTCGTAACCGTCCATTTCGGGCATCATCATATCCATCAGTACAAGGGTCTCGGTAGGATCATCTTGTAGCAACTGCAATGCCGTCATGGCGTTTGTTGCGCTCACTACCTTAAAGCCGCGCGCCTGAAGGGTGAGCCGCAGTGCAAATATATTACGCGGATCATCGTCCACGATCAGAATTTTTTTCTTCATTTTTACTTGGTTTCGTATAACCAGACCCGCAGCAGAGACAGCAGTTGGTCTATGTCCACAGGTTTTGAAATATAATCCGATGCGCCGGCGGTGATGCATTTTTCGCGCTCGCCCTGCATGGATTTTGCGGTCACGGCAATGATCGGCAAGCGGTTGTACTTCGGCATCTTTCTTATCTCGCGGATGGTCTCGTAACCGTCCATTTCGGGCATCATCATGTCCATCAGCACCACATCTATGTCGGGGTGCTGTTTCATCTGCTCCAGCGCTTGTTTGCCGTCCATGGCCAATACCACTTCCATCTTGTGTTTTTCCAAAGTTTTGGTCAGTGAGAAGATGTTTCGGGCATCGTCATCGGTTATCAACACTTTTTTGCCGCTCAAGACTTCGGTCAGCGATCCCAGCGTTTTTGCTCGCGGGCTCTGCGCCGTATTTTTCTCTTCCACCAAGTGCAGGAACAGACCCACTTCGTCCAGAATGCGGCGATAAGAGTGTGCTGTTTTCACTACGATGGAGTCTGCATATTGCTTGATTTTCAACTCTTCATCACGAGTAAGATGGTGGCCCGTAAAGATGATGATCGGCAGATTCTCCAAGCCCTCGTTGCTCTTGATAGATTCTATGACGGTGTATTTATTGTCTGACGGCCTTTCTATATTCAGAATAACGCAATTGGCAGAACCCGTGGTCAGGGCTTTTACACTGTCCTCCACAGAGTTCTCGACTTTCGACGAAATGTCAAAGTTGCTGAGGAAGTAGGAGAGTGCGCTGGCGTGCATCGCATTTTCTTCAACGATCAGAACCCTGTGCGGACCTTTGCTCAGCGCGTCTTCTATTTTTTTGAAAACTGCTGACATCTGCTCCAGCGCAACGGGCTTGTTGATGAAATCTATGGCGCCGCGCATCAGGCTCTCTTGCTTGACGTGCAATGACGACATCATGTGAACCGGAATGTGGCGCGTCTGCGGATGAGATTTAAGTTCGTCCATCACCTGCCAACCGTCTTTCACCGGCAGTTGAATATCCAACAAAATGGCCAGCGGATGATATTTGATAGCGGCGGGAAGTGCGTGGTCTCCGCGTACCACTATGATGCCTTTGTACTGTTGCAGGTGCGCATACTTGAGTAGCGCCGTCGCAAAGTTGGTGTCGTCTTCCACGATCAAGATTACCTTGTCGCCTGTGGCTATGTCCTCGCGGTCGTCGGCTACTTCTTCCGGAATCACGGTAACCACATTGGCGGGCATCGGTGTGTCGTCTATGATATGTTCTATTTCTTCTACGTCCTCCCGAATGGTTTCAATCAATTCCTGATCGGTTTGGGTCCTCGTATCTTGCACCTGCACGCCACGGACGGGAATGCTCAGGAAGAACTCACTGCCCTCGTCCACCCGGCTGGCAACGGTCAGTTCGCCGCCCAGCAGTTTCGCGATCTCGCGGCTGATGGAAAGCCCCAAGCCTGTTCCGCCAAACTTGCGGCGCGTGCTGCCGTCGGCCTGTTGAAACGCTTCAAAAATAGTTCTCTGTTTATCGGCGGGGATTCCTATGCCCGTATCTTTTACGCTGAAGATTAAGTGGCCCTCGTGTTTCGGATCACTTTTGATCTTCAGATCGATGCTGCCTTGCTCCGTAAATTTCAATGCGTTGGACATCAGATTGCGCAACACTTGATCCAGTCGCAGTCTGTCGGTTTCGATGGTGTCGGGAGTTTCTTCGTCTTGAACGACATTGAACTTCAATCCTTTTTCCTGTACTAACGGATTGAAAAGGTTTCCAAGATCCTTGATTACATCATCGATCGATACCGTGTCGAACTCCAGTGCCATCTTGCCCGATTCTATTTTGGCCAAATCCAAGATCTCGTCGATGAGCGTCAACAGACTTGACCCCGAGCTTTGAATCACTTTGGCAGATTCAACTTGGTCTTCGTTCAGATTTTCGTCCGGATTTTCTGCCATCAGTCGAGAGAGCAGCAGGATAGAGTTCAGCGGCGTGCGCAGCTCGTGCGACATATTGGCCAAAAACTCCGATTTGTATTTGGTGCTCAGCGCCAGTTCCTCGGCCTTCTTTTGGATCTCCTTGTTGCGCTCGGCAATCATCAGGTTTTTCTCCTCCAGCAGTTTAGACCTTTCTTCCAGCTCGGCGTTGGTCTGCATCAACTCTTCTTGCTGTACCTTGAGTTCTTCTTCAGAGGCTTGCAGTTTTTGGGTTTGGGCTTCCAGCTCGGTATTCAGATTCTCCAATTCCGAGTGTTGCACCTGAAGTTCCTCCGCTTGCGCTTGGGTTTCTTCGAACAAACGTTGCTCTTGCTCTCGGCTGCGCGCTGCGCCCACGGCTACCGCGATATTGCGACTGCTTTCTTTGAAGAATTCCACTTGATCCGCGCTGATATTGGCGGTAGAACCCAGCTCCAGTACGCCCAGCGGCTGATCTCCGCTGTGGATGGGGAGCAGCACAATGCCGTTCAGATACACGCTGCCACTGACAAAGCTGACGGCGTAATTGTCGCTGCGCAGATCATTGTGCAGTTGCATTTCCTGTCGGACAAAAGATTCGCCTACCATGCCTTCGCCGGGTGCGAAGCTGCTCTTCATGTTTTTCTCCAAACCTACTGCACCCGTCAATTGCAACAGTCCGTCATCGGCCAGATAAATGGCTCCGTTGGTACAGCCTGCATAATCTACCAAATGACGAAGCGAGTTGGTAACAATGGCCTTTACGGTTTTATTGCCCACCAGCGATTCGTTAAGCAAGGCCAAGCCTTTCTGCTGCCAATCACTGCGGTTGATTTTGTCAAACGATTGTTTTAGAGAATCGGTCATATTGTTGAGGGCTTCTGCCAATTCACCCAAATCGTCCTGTGCAGAATCTGCGGCCTTTTGGCTGTAATCTCCGGCAGCCACGCGGTTGGCAACTTGCTGAATGGCACTTACGCGTCGGCGGATCTCCAAATCTTTGGCCTTCAGTTCGCGCTCCAACAGATCTCTGCGTATCAAATCTTTGCGCAATCTGTTGTAGAAGAAAACAGAGACTGCAACAGCCGTCAGGGCAGAGAATATGATGAACAACACCGTGGTGGTGGTGGAACGGTTGAGCGCCGTGGTTTCGTGCTCCAATTGGCCTTCTTCGTAAGCAACAAAGTCGCGGGCTATTTGGCGGCTCTTATCCATATTCGCCTTGCCGGCCATCATTTGCGCTTCTGTCATCGCTCGGCCGTTTCTTCTGTTGTCGGCAAATTGACGAAGGTCTGTCAGGGTAATCTCTACCGACTGCTCAAGGTTGTCGAGGCGAGAGATTTGATGCATCTCGTCTCCGGCGGTAGCTTTTGCATTGGATATCAGCTTCGGAATATCGCGGGTAGCTCGATTGTAAGGCTCCAAGAAAGTCTCGCGTCCCGTGATCTGAAAACCGCGGATGCCTGTTTCGGCATCTACCAATGCAACTATAACGTCTTTTACGGCACCGATGGATTTTCGGGTATTCGACAGATTTTCACGATCCTTCAGCTGATTTTGGATGCTGAGGTAAGACATGACGGAACTGGCGATAAGGAACAGTAACGAGAGTCCTACGCCGTACTGTAGATTTCTGATTATTTGTTTCGGCATAAGGTTAATTTAGCGGTAGAGTAAAATAAAAAGTTGATCCTTCCCCGGGTTTGCTGGATACGCCTATGGTGCCGCGGTGCTGTTTAATGATCTCGGAACAGATATAAAGGCCGATGCCCATGCCCTGAAACTGCAAAGACGAATCTTCGGCGCGGTAAAACTTATCGAAAACAGCTTCTTGTTTATGCTCGGGAATGCCGATACCGAAATCCGTAACGCTGACTTTCATTTCATGGTCGTCTACAAAGGTGGTTACAATAACTTGCTGATTCTCGGGGGAATATTTGATGGCGTTTGTCAAGAAATTGATCAACACTTGCTCGATCCTGATGGCGTCCAACGGAATCAGGATTTCGGGCTTCGGGCCATGCCGTTCAATCTTCACGCGGTCTTCATCGTGCGTTTGTAAAATGCTTTCTATGGCGTTGTTGATAACCGCATCGGGGTCGGTCGGCAGTTTGTTTATCTTCAGCTTGCCGTTTTCTATTTTGGAAACGTCCAGCAGATCGGTAATCAGCGTGTTGAGCTTTTCCACCTGATCTTGGACTTTGCTTACGTAGCCCGCTTCTTTGCTGTCTTTGTCCAGTTTTAGTTTTCGTTCCAACAGCTGGATGTACGCCTTGATGCTGGTCAGCGGAGTTTTCAGTTCGTGGCTGGCGATGCTTAAAAATTCGTCCTTTTCTTTTTCCACCTTCTTCTGATCGTCGATATCGGTAAACGTCCCGATCCAGTTTTTGATACTGCCGTTTTCGTAGACAGGCGAGACGCGGAGCAAGTGGTAGCGGTATTCGCCGGTACTTCTGTTTTGGATTTGAACTTCCAAGTCCAGCGGCAGGCCATCCTTTCTGCACCGTTCAAACTCTTCGCGAATGTCCGAATCTTCCGGTCCCGTGGCGGGGAAGCGGCGCTCGGACGGCGAGTATTGGAACCATCGTCCGTTGACGAAATCGATCTCTCCGTTTTCGTCTGCCGTGAAGGCTATCTGCGGCAGTCCTTCCAACAACAAGTGGAAATGATTTACTTTGGACCGAAGAGTGATCTGCTCGGCTTTTCTGCCTTGCACCTCGCGCTCCAGGTTTTGCTGCGTTCTTTTCATCGCACGGCTTTGCTCGTGTAGATCGTAGAAGGTTTTTACCTTCAGCAGCAAGATGTCGGGATCGATGGGTTTGGTCACGTAGTCCGATCCTCCGGAGGCATATCCGCGCGTGATGAAACGTTTCTCGGTATTGACGGCCGACAGAAAGATGATGGGAATTTCCTTTGTGCGGCTGTAACCGGCAAAGGTTTCCGCCACCTCAAAACCGTCCATGTCGGGCATCTGTACGTCTAAGATGATGAGGCCGTATTGGTTCTGCAACGCCTTTACAAGCGCCTCTTCGCCCGATCCGGCCGTATCGACTTCAAAGTCCTGCGACTCCAGCAATTTCTTGAGAGAATAGAGGTTGTTTTGATTGTCGTCAACAATTAAAATCATAGAATAATGGATGATTGCAGAAGTCCCGCAATTTTTAAACTCCCAAAAATACTGACAAAAAATGAAAGTAGTACGATGTACGATGTACCGTGTGCAATCTGTGATTGGTGGTTGGTGATTGGTGATGTGTGATGTGTGATGAGTGATGAGTGATGAGTGATGAGTGATGAGTGATGAATGATGAACGATCTGTGATCTTTTCTCACCGCTCACTGATCTCTTCTCACTTCTCACTGATATGCACCCAACAAACCCTTTGTAGTTATTTTACTACACGCAATTACAACTTCAACTACAACAAACCATCCGGGGCCACCCGATATTTGCAGTATCAAAATGAAACAATAAAACAAATTATAAAACTTATCATTATGAAAAAGCAAATCATCATCGCCGCTGCAACCCTGGGAACAATCGTATTCGGAACTACTGCTGTGAAGGCGCAGACAACTGCTACTTCCAATGCGGCAACCACAAACGTTCGCCTCATCCTGCAAGATGTTATTTCAATTGATGCGGGTAGTGTTGCGTCAGGCGGACAGGTAGACTTCAACTATACCAATACCACCGATTATAATACAGCAAAGAACGTTGAAGTGAAGAATAGTCTCATCGTGACTTCTTCTAAAAAGTTTAATGTGAATGTAAAGGCAGGAGGTATTGACTTCGTAAACGGTGATGCCAAGATTCCTGTAAGTGTTCTTCAAATAAAAGCGACAGAAGGTGGAACTATGACAGGTACTAAGAATCCGGCGATTAAACTTTCTACTACTGACCAAGCATTGGTTTCTGGTGCAGATTTAGGAGCTCGGCGTTCGCTGAACATTGATTATTCTATAGCAGCAAAGGATGCACAGGACCACCTGTTAGGTAAACCTGAGGGTACTTATACTCAAACGGTTATTTATACAGCTACTGCTTTGTAATTATCGCCTCCTCTTAAATCAATATTCCCATTATTGCGCTTTTTGTAATTTTGGGAATATTTACAATTAATACCGAGCTGTATGTCGCGCCCGTTTCTCGCACTTCTTTTAATATTTGTTGCTGCTTTTTCTCTTTCTGCTCAAGGTATATCTATGTCGCCCACGCGGTTGTTCTTTGAAGGAAAGCCCGGCGAAACGCTTACGCAGACCGTTATTCTGAATAACAGTTCTACAAAGGATTACACTTTTACGGTTAGTTACAGAGATTGGAACAGAGACCAGCAAGGCAATAAACACTATTTCGACCCGAGCACTTTACAGAACTCGAACTCGGCATGGATCTCGACGCGCGAGCGATCGATCAGCGTTCCGGCAGGAACCAGCAGAGAGTTGCCGGTTACAATGAAAGTGCCGGAAAACGCTTCTCCGGCGGATGTGACAAACAGTATGCTCTTTTTCACACAAATCCCAACCCAAGAGGACATAACAAATTCAGGGCAAGGCATCGGTATCATCACGCTGATGGAATTAGGTCTGCATGTGTACTACACTCCGACGGCCAATACCACCAAAGATTTGGAAATTGCAGCCATGGAACTGCGGCAAGAGCCGACGCGCAGGCTGGCCGTGCGCATCAGCAACGAGGGCAACACGGTGACCGACGCAACGGTGGAACTGGAACTGACCAATAAGGAAACCGGCGCAGATGTAAAGTTGCAGCCGATCTCCATCTCCATGATGCCGCAGACCACCCAAACCGTGGAATTTGCGATCGACAAAAAACTATCCGGCAACTTCCTAGGCGTTGCCATCATCAAAATGGAAGGCTCCACCGATCTGAGGGTGGGCGAGAAAGACCTGAAATTATAAACCGTTTTGTTTTACCGTTCTGTTTTGGATTTCTGCATCAAAAAGGCGGGGCTGTTGCTGCTGCTGTTCTCGCTGTACGTTTCGTCGCTGTACGGACAGAGCGTCACGGCTCGCTTTGAAAACGATACGATAACCGCAGAACAAGGCGCAACATTCACCAATTTTCTTGTGGTGAAAAACACGGGGGCATCAGTCGTCGGCATATCCGGCATTGCGCCGTCGCAGAAATACCCGGGATTGCTGTTTTATCCCGCCGCGGGTTTCGCACTGGAGCCGGGGAAAGAAAAGAGATTGCCGGTAAAATTCCTCGCCAATACCGATTTTCTTAAAATGTCGTCGGATGCGCTCGTATTCAATATTTCCTATGATAACGGGGGCAATGCCGAGACAGCCAAGGCAAGCTTTCTCATTCAAAAAAATGAGGACCGCAGCATTGCGATTTATTCGCCGACTCAGGAAAATTATATGGTTCCCGGAGCGGAGCAGACGACTATCTTGGTGTTTGTAGAGAACCGCGCCTATTCGGCTCGCAGCCTGCAGCTGAACTTTCAGTCCGTACCCGACGGCTTGATCGTCACACCGTTACAGCAAAATTTATCACTGGCCCCACTCGAAAAAAGACAGCTCGAAATAAGGGTTTCGTCACGCCGCGCAAAAGATTTGTTTCCGGAATACAGTCTTCAGATCACCGCCACCGATCTCCTCGATAACGAAAAGGTGGGCAGTGCGCAGATTTCGCTTGTGCTGCTGACGTCCAATCGGCAGATTGTGCCGGGTATGCGTGCGGGCGGCAGTACCAACTATGCCGAGGTTGCCTATTCGGATTACAGCTCGGGTTATAACCTGATGCAGTTGAAAGGAAATACGGAGTTTGCCGCCGACAAAAACCTTTTCCTGAAAATGAACCTGAACGCCGATTACTACATAAACAGCGGCCTCTACAATCTCTATGACACTTGGGCCGAGCTGGCAACGCCCAAAACACTGTGGCGTGTGGGAAATGTACAGGGCAATGATTATGATTATTCCGTCTCGGGTCGCGGCGGAAAGTTTGGTGCGAAGTTGGGTGAAGGCCGCGAGTTGGAAGTTTTGGCGGTGGACAATAATTACAGCCTTTTCGGCACCTACGCCGTGCAGGGGATGGGTTCTAAAATGGCGGGCACCAAATACAGCTTTTCCCGAAACAAGAAATTCTCGGGCAAGTTGTCTTATCTGTTTGACGATAATGATCGCCTCGCCACCCAAGCTCAGGTAGCGGATTTTGTATCTGCGTTGACGCTGAATGAGAAACACAAGCTCCGCATAGAAACCGGAGTGAGCCATGAGCGCGGAAAGATTAACGGCGACAGCCGCGCGGGCCTTTCGCTCGGGCTGAATTACGACACGCAAATCGGTCCGTGGGAAATCCGTTCACTAAATTCCTACGCCACTGCCGGATATGCCGGCTTGAGCCGAGGTTCGCTTTTTTTCAACGAGTCGGTCAGCCGCAGTTTTGCCGGCAATAAGCGCGTCTCGGCCGGCTACGAGTATTCCGAAATGCGGCCGGAATATCTGAGCATTCAGTATGGTGACGCAGGCTTGCCTTATCCATACTATTTCTACGGTACGCAGGCGTTTAGGCTCGGTTATCAGTTTTCTGCAGGTCGGTGGAATTTCCAATTTTCTCCGCAGGTAGAACAGCAGGAAAACGAAACGAGCTTCGGTATGCGCAAGCTCTTCGCATACAGATTGCAGTCTAACGTCGGCACGGTGTTGGGCGCGCATGGCTTCAATCTGACGACCGAATATTCTTATGCCAACGACAATATACGCGCCGATTGGTTCAACGCATTGCGTGCAACGCTGACCTACCGTATCCGAAAATTCTCGATGAATGCGACCGCACAATGGAACCCAACGAACGTTTCGGAACTGGCGACCTACGGCAACCCCGACCGTAATTTTGCCAATTATTATCTGAACGCCGCTTACAATTTTTCGACCGCCGGATCGAGTTTGAGCGGAACATTTTCGGCCGGTCTGAATTATTCCGAACTCTACAACAACCTCAACAGCAACATGACGGGGTATGTGGAATACAAGATATCCAACGACTGGGCAGCCACCGGTTATGTCAATTACTCGGATTATCGCTCCACCTTATACGGCGGTTATAGCGGCAACAACAGTCAGTTCCGCATAGGCCTGAAAAGGTATCTCCCCGTGGCTACGGCACAAGGCAACTACCGCGTGAAATTTCAATTGTTTCAAGATACCAACGGTAACGGCGTTTTGGATTCCGGCGAGCGCGTGGTGGCCAATGAGAGAGTGATGCTGGATAAATATGTCGCGGTGACAGACAGCAAAGGCAGGGTGACTTTCGAAAACGTTCCGGAAGGAAATTACAGACTGAGGCTGCACCAGACGGCAAGCTCACGGCTGATGACCGACCCCGAGATTGCGGTCTATAAAAATATCTCCAAACAATTGGGTTTGGTGAAAAGCACGAAAGTAACGGGTAAATTGGTGGAGATCCGTCAGGCGTATGACAAGGTAGAAACCTCGGCCACCGGCATTGCGGTTTATGCCAAAGATGAAACCGGCGAAGTTTTCACCACCGTTGTCGACCAGGACAATGAGTTTGAATTCTTCCTGAAAGACGGCATTTATGAAGTGTTTATCAACAACGACCGTTACACTTTTGTAAAGCCCTCGCAGACCGTCAAGGTAGAGTCGGGCACCGATACACTTGATCTGCTTTTCGAGTATAAAAAGAAAGGAGTGGAGATTAAAGTAAAAAAGTTTTAAATTAGAGCATTATGGGGCGTTCAATTCTTTGTCTCGCTGTTTTGTGCAGCGCATCGGCGGCTACTGCACAAGACGTGTACATCAGCATTCCGGCCACGAATATTTTCAATCGTTCGGAGTTTACCACGGTGCAGAATGTGCTCAATACCGGCCGACATTCAAATTGGCGGATCGGTTTTCTCAATTCTATCGATCCTACCGTAAGATCCTTAACTAACGATTTCACGCATACCACGCATCCGACAATCAAACTGCCCACCGAAATTTTGGAATGGCGTTTGGCAAGCATCGGCGGAGCACACCCCCCTTTCAAAGTGTTTGACGTGTGGCCGGATTTCAAATATTTTGTAACGCGGGATCAAACCTGGTATCAGCCTTTCGGCACAACGGGTAGCTATACGGCGGGCAACGTGGCTTTTACTTTTAAAATCCCGGCAAAACAATATGCGCTTCACACATTCTTTGCCGGCAATTATTCACTGGCGGTCACTCACAATTATGGCAGCAGTAGTTTTTACGCCATAGAATTTACGCCGAATGAATTCAATGTTATCCTCGCTGTTCCGGCAGCCGTTCAGTGGTTGTCGAGCAGTCCGGCGAAGTATGTAGAAATTTCATCGCTGAACCCGTACCGCTCATCGGCGCCCGTAACATTTGATCTGCAAAAAGCCGAGCTGGGTCAGACAGTCGATTTCAATCTGATGGCCAAGGCTTCTTCCGCCAACATTCAGTTTACCTCGTCAAAAGGTACAGCCGGTACGCGGCCGGTTTCGAGCATAAGGTTGGGTACGGCCAATTCGGTCATTCCATTCATCGCACTGTCAGACAAGTGGAAAAACTATACGGGTGCAGGTGCATTCAACGTGGCGGCGGGTAACAGAAGTAGGTTTCAACCTCAGCTGAGCATAACCGCCACGGATCTGAAGAACCACTTCTTTCAGGCCGGTACCTACAGCTTTCAACTGAATCTCGACGCAAAGAGTACAGACAACAGCATCTCTGCGCCGCAAAACACCGATGTTATCTTGAAAGTGCTTCCGCTCTCGGAGATTACCGTGCCGGCGGCCGGACAGACGGTTAACTTCACTTTCAATACGGCAGACAGCTACCGCAGCGGACAATCCCGCACGATCCCAAATCATTTGATGGTGTCGAACAATGAAAACTTTGAGGTGTACGTGAAAACCGATTCTGAGTTTTTCAAAGCGGCAGGCGTACAATCCGATATCCGCTCGGGGATTTTGCAACTGGGGGTTGACGGCAGTACTTTGGTACCTTTGTCGATAACTCCGCAAAAAATACTCTCGAATGCTCCGCCTGTCCTCGATAGAGGCTTGGATATCAAGTACTCCATATCGGCCGGCGATGCACAGAACCTTATACAGAAAGAAAAAAAAGTTTACTCTGCCAATGTGGTCTACAGTTTTACCGCACTTTGACAGAGGCCGTTAACCTAAGAACAATCCAATACAATGCAAGACCAGATACCACACTCGCCCGATCATACCGATGGTCGCTACGCGGCACTCCAAACACTTTACGCAGATGTCTTTGATTTCTTGTTGTATTCAATTGCGAAGATGACAGATGTGGATGCATGTGTTTTGTTTTTGTTTGAAGATGACCGAAGCTTTGTGATTGCAACAACGGATGAAGCAGTTGCGAGCAAAGGACCGACAGACCGTAGCCCGCAGCAGATAATAGAAGCGGACATTCCGTTTTCCGGCGCTTCTCGGCCCGCGTTTTCGGCAGCTTTTCCTATCATCAATTCTACAGGAGATACCTATGGCTGCCTTTACTTGAAGAAGGCAACCGATAAAATACTGAATGCCGAGGAGCAAGAAATTATAGACCGATCTGTACGGCAGATTAGTAAATGGGTAGTAGGCAAGACGAAACAACAACAGTTGGAGCAATACGATAATCTCTTCAATCTATCGAGTGATCTGATCGGTGTGGCAACGTTTCAAGGTTTTTTCTCAAAGTTGAATCCTGCTTTTTCAAAACTGCTGGGATGGAGCGAAGAAGAACTTATGAACCATCCGTTCTTCCATTATTTATATGAGGAAGACTTGGATAAAAGTCTGGAGGTGGTGAAGATTTTGAGATCAGGCAAACCTGTGGTGGGCTTTCTGAGTCGTTATCGTACCAAACACGACGGACTGAAGTGGCTGGAGTGGACGTGCACCCCCGATTTGGATAAAGGCGTAATGTACGTGATCGGCAGGGACATCAGCGATTTCATCAACAATGAAAACCGCCTGAAAGAGAGCGAGCAGCAATACCAGCAGCTGTTCAACAGCATGGCAGGCATCTTGGGTATCCATGATTTCGAGGGAAACTTTCTCAAGGTCAACCCTGCGGGCTTGGACGCGGCCGGCTACTCTGAGGAAGAAATAGAACAACTGAATCTTTATGATATTGTAATTCCGGAAAGACATGCAGCCGTCAGAGCGTATCTTGCTGAGGTTGTTAGGAGCGGCAGCGCACATGGCGAGATGTCTGTGCTCAAAAAAAGCGGCGAGTGTGCGGTATGGTACTTTATGAGTGTCGTCAATAAATCCACCGACGGAACAGACCAAGTGTTGACCAATGTAATAGACATCACCGAACAGAAGAAAAGAGATTTTGAGCTGCAAAGAGCCAAAACAGAAGCCGAGCAGGCCACAAAGGCAAAGTCCGAATTTGTGGCCAATATGAGCCACGAAATACGCACGCCGCTGAATGGCGTCATCGGTTTTACGGAGCTGGCGCTGAAAACCAACCTCGACGCGATACAGCGGCAATATCTGGAAATCATCAACCAATCGGCCGTTTCGCTGCATGCCATCATCAATGACATCTTGGATTTCAGTAAGATGGATAGCAATAAGATGAAACTTGTTATCGATAAGGTGGAGCTTCAGGAAGTCATTTCCGAGGCCATCAACATCGTCTCCTTCGGCATCGAACAGAAAGGTCTGGAAGTTCTATTGGATTATGACCACCGTCTGCCGAAATATATCTGGACCGATGCCATGCGCCTGAAGCAGATTCTGGTAAATCTGTTGGGGAACGCCTTGAAGTTTACCGAGAAGGGAGAGATCAAACTTTATGTACGGGTTTTGGGTGGCAAAGATCCGTCGCAGATGAAACTGCGCTTCGGCGTCCGAGACACGGGCATAGGCATCCATAAAGACAAACAGGAAGAGATTTTCAAACCTTTTACCCAAGAAGACGGCAGCATCACCAAGCGCTTCGGCGGCACCGGTCTCGGTCTTACCATATCCAATAAACTGTTGTCTCTTTGCGACAGCCGCTTACAGCTTGAAAGCGACTTCGGTAAGGGCAGCGACTTTTATTTCGATTTGGTGTTGAAGACCGAGAACGATGATGCGGAAGATAATTTCTCTAATATCAGAAAAGTGTTGATCGTTGACGATAACGACAACAACAGGAAGATATTGCGCCGCATGCTCGAAATCAAAAACATAGAAGTGGAAGAGGCCGACAGCGGACTGAAAGCTTTGGTCATGCTTAC
>RDDY01000336.1 GCA_003852805.1 Chryseobacterium sp. | reverse complement strand
TATTCCCAGCAAAACCTGGATGTGACCGCCCAGGTGGGCAATAATAACAATGCCACGGTAAATCAGACCGGCTACCAGAATGAAAACAACATCCTGCAATTGGGCAACCGCAACGATGCGAAGACTACCCAAACAGGAGTTTGGAATCACAATGAAACCCGAAGCGTTGGCAATCGGAATGAAGCATATGTCACTCAAAACGGTATGGCTAATGAGAACTACACCACTCAGCAGGGAAACAGAAACCATGCGGAAGTTGATCAGTTCGGCTTATTTAACTACAGCGAGCAGATGCAGGATGGTAACCGTAACCAAGCGAGCGTTACCCAAACAGGCATTGGGAACGAGAGTTACCAAACTCAGGACGGCAACCGCAACGAGGCCGAGGTACAACAAGACGGCGTGATGAACTTGGCAACTCAGCTACAGGAAGGCAACCGGAACGACGCGTATATTGAGCAGGATGGTTGGTTCAATGAAGCAGACCAACATCAATTCGGAAAAAGAAATACCGCGCGCACCCTACAGTATGGTGACGGCAACGAGGCCAATCAAGATCAGCACGGCAATGACAACGAAGCCAACATCGGCCAAGTAGGTGACGACAACTTGGCGACACAAAATCAAACCGGTAATAAAAACTACGCTGAGAGTTCACAAATTGGTGATGATAACGTTTCATTTCAAGAACAGGACGGTAAAAGAAATGAGGCTTATGCACTTCAGATCGGAGATGGCAATGAAAGCAAACAACTTCAAACAGGCAATGATAATGAGGCCTACGTAACGCAAATCGGCGATGATAATAAAGCACACCAAGAGCAATTTGGCAATGAGAACAGCAGTGAAAGCGTACAGTTAGGAGATGACAACTTTACTTGGCAACACCAGCTCGGGAACCGTAACGAGGCCGGCATTCTACAAGTTGGTAACAGCAACTGGGCCAGCCAAGATCAGCATGGCAACGACAACAGCCTTTCTTCCATTCAAATAGGCGACAATAACCGCAGTGAACAAGGACAGTTCGGAAACATGAATGAAGCCGTTTCTGTGCAAATCGGTGACAACAACAAGATGTTACAAGAGCAGTATGGAAACGACAACTTTGCACTTGATCTTCAGATGGGCAACCAAAACAACACGCACGTGCTACAGCAAGGCAACGGACACCAACATTACGGCGTTCAGCTCGGCAATAGCAATACTATGTCTGTAACGCAAAGCAACTAAATCTCTAACCTTGACATGAGAGCACCTGCGGTGCTCTCATGTCATTCAAAAGACACCATGAAAAAGCTCTTCTTACTATTGATTGTCACACAGCTATCCGCACAGAGTGTATTACTGTATCAGTCTCCGGTGATCTCCATGTCGGCGCCGGCCGCGGCGACCGCTGCGAAGAGCGAACTGAACCAGATAGGAGAACAGAATACAGCAGAAGTCAATTTACTGGGCGGAACTTTGCAGCTGCAACAGATCGGGGATCGAAATCAACTGCGTCTGAATGAGAGCAATTCCTATCTCCAGTCCGGAACAGGAGTAGAGATATACGGCTCTAACAACCAAGTGGACATTATGGGAAACAACAGCATCTCAGAGAAAATGACGTTGCGCATTACCGGCGATTACCGGACGGTCGTCATAAAAAACTATTGACATGAGGTTTCTGTCTCGTACAATGTGGATATTCCTGCTGACAATCATGGCTACAAACTGTAATGCACAAACCGAACATGCCATCGTGGCGAAGATTGACATACAGCGCAGCGGTGACTTTGTAACAATTAAGGCCTTTGCCGGCAATAAATCCGGTTACACAGCACAGCTTAGCTATCTGCTGTTAGTAGTACGTGAAGCACAGGCAGGTGTAAGTTCTAACAAACAACAAGGTCGCTTTCAAGTGAGTCCTCATGAAGACCGACTATTGACAACAACAACCGCCAATGCTACAACGAAAGACAGACTGCGAGCATTCCTCTACATTAGAAACTTCGAGACGAATGAACTGGTAGCGCAGGACAGCCTCGTGCTTAATGCCGTGTCACGCCAACAGACCATATTGCCAAACGAGACCATTAAGCTCACAGGAATTGTCACTGACAACACGCGCAGTAAAGTAGGACGAGATTTCTATGAGAAATTTTTTATAAAATACAATCAACTGTCGGAAAAGTTTGATTTCGTCATTCAAGTAACAGAGATGCCATCGCCAGGCAATTCCGGAAAGATTCTTTTGGAATCAGATGATAGGGAGCTTTACAGCTTTATCAGTATGCCAAACGACGATTACCTAGACGCGCAGGCAGATGCAGCGATACGCGCAATAACGGAATACAACCGGCGCAAAGAACTTTTGGAAAAAGAACTAAGAAACAAGACATGAGATCTCTTATTTACCTTATCATCTTAACCGTAACCACGCAAATGTTGCACGCGCAGCAGCTGGTGTACAAGCCGCTCAATCCGGCGTTTGGCGGCGACACGTTCAATTACCCATGGTTGTTGAGTTCTGCTAACGCTCAAAATCAATTTAAAGAAAAACAGCCCGACAGGTATCGAGAGCAGTCTGCTATAGGGTCGTTTAACGACAACCTCAACAGACAGATCCTGAACCAACTTTCGCGCGAGCTGTTCGGGGGAAATTTTGGCGAGGTAACCATGGAACCGGGCGACTACACTTTGGGGTCTATGTTCATCCAAATCAAACAGTCGACAGGAGGACTGATCATTACCATATTCGATACAAAAACCGGTGAACAGACAGAGATTCTGCTTCCATAGAATAGATTACACCGTTAAAATATAGATTATGCGATTCAAAAAGTCCGTTCTGGGCATTGGGCTGATGGCGCTTCTGCAGAGCTGTGCCGGATTGTTCAACCCACCCGTAGAAAAACAAAATTCTACCTTGGGCGAAGTAACGCCGTATACAAGCATGCTCCGCGGCTTGCCCGAACCCAAAGAGCGCGCGGTGGTTGCCGTCTACAAATTCCGTGACCAGACGGGGCAATACAAAGCAGCCGACGTGGGCACCAATTGGAGCACCGCAATTCCGCAGGGAACAACCGCCATATTGATAAAAGCTTTGGAAGACTCCAAATGGTTCACAACCATAGAGCGCGAAAACATCGGCAACCTGTTGAACGAACGCCAAATTATAAAAACCACTCGACAGGAATTCCCCATTGTAGACGCTGACAATAAAGTATCGTCGGCAAACACCCTGCCTCCGCTTCTGTACGCGGGGGTCATCATTGAAGGCGGCATCGTCTCGTACGACACCAACATCATGACGGGCGGCATCGGTGCTCGATATTTCGGCATCGGGGGTTCATCACAATACCGCCAAGACCGCATTACGGTCTATCTGAGGATCGTATCGACGCAAAACGGACGTATCCTGAAGAACGTCTACACCAGCAAAACCATTCTGTCCCAAGCCATCAGCGGGAATTTCTTTCGTTACGTAGATACCGAGCGCCTGATGGAAGCCGAAGTGGGCGTCACCAAAAACGAGCCTGTGCAGTTGGCAGTAAAAGAAGCCATCGAAAAAGCCGTTTACGCCCTGATCATTGAAGGAATTGAAGACAGCATTTGGGAAGCGGAACCCAAGGATAAAGCTACGTTTAATAAGATGATCACAGATTATCATAGAGAGGAATTCATCAATGACAATCAGCGGCTTGACAACCGAATCTTGGAAGCCAGACGCGGCAAAATCGGCGTAAGCCTTGCCGGCGAAGCGGTGACCATAAAAGGGGATTATACCAACCCGCGCACCAACATCGGTGGTCGTGCTTCGGCGCAGTATTTCCTTAACGACAGATTCAGCATCGACCTGAGCCATTCTATTTTTACTTTGGAGAACGAAGGAATTTTAAAACGAAAATTCGCGGCCACGGAGATAAATCTGCAATACTACATAATGCCTTATGATCGGTTCACGCCCTTTCTGTACGCGGGCGCCGGCAGTATAGGCCCGCAGTACAGATATTTTAACCAGGTGAAAGGCAAAGCCCAAGCAGGCGCAGGTCTCGAATATCTGATCCGGAACAACTTCGGTTTAAAATTGTACGGAGAATATGATTTCGGTTTTTCCGATGACTGGGACGACCGAATCCACGGCAAGCATAACGATCAACTTTTCAAATTCGGCTTGGGCCTCACCTACTATTTTGGCAACAGGAATACGAAAACAACTTATAACCGGTAGAGCGATGAAGACATTTTTCCACACCATAATTTTACTTTGCTGCGCCATCTTTTTAACCGGCTGTAGCGAGGAACTGATCGACAAAACCCAAATGGGCACAATTCGCGGCACGGTGGTGAAAGCCGGATCCAATGAACCTCTTGCAAACGTAAAAGTTTATACAGCGCCGACAACGCAGACGGTTTTCACAGGTGCGGACGGCGGCTTTGTTTTGGAACAAGTACCCATCGGAGACTATACGGTAAAGGCAGAACTGAAAGGATACGTGTTGAACATTCAGGCGGCAAATCTGAAAAGTGACGGTCAAGTGATCTCCGTTGTTTTTGAAATGAAAGACGACGCATCGCTAAACAGCCCCCCGAGCGTACCCCAACTGACAGCGCCGGCAGACAACGCCGTGGACCAACCTTTGTCGGTAACGCTCAGCTGGACGGCAACGGACCCCGATAAGGACGACGAGTTGACCTATAAACTCATTGTAAAAAACAACAAGAACAACGACATCAAGACCGTTGAAAACATAAAGGATAAGAAGTACACGCTTGAAAATCTGGAGTTTGGCACTAGCTATTTCTGGCAAATTGCGGTAAGCGATGGCGTAAACCCCGAGGTCTTTAGTGCCGTAAACCGTTTTACGACGGCTGCCGTGCCTCCTAACCGATTTCATTATGTTCAAACGGTAGACGGCAACAGCGTTATCCGCTCATCAGACGAGAACGGCCCCGGATTCTTGTTGACCACTTCCAATTACAACAGCTTCCGTCCGCGCAAGAGCAATGCTTCGGGTCTCATTGCATTTCTCCGAACAACAGGCGGCAACACCCAGATTTTCACGGTGAAGCCTGACGGCTCAGAAGCTTATCAAGTTACCCGAATAGGCGTGGCCGGATTCAACCAAAAACACCTGACTTATTCCTGGAGCGGCAACGGCAAAGAATTGCTCTATGCCAACTATGACAAGCTATACCGTATAAACAAGGACGGCAGCGGATTGGAACTGGTCTACCAAACCACCGACGGCAGCATGATTTCTGAATGTGACTGGAGCAGCGACGGATCTAAAATTGCGCTGAAAACGAACAACAGCAGCGGATACAACGTTAAGATTTTTGTCATCGATATGCTGGGTAATGTTCTCACGACCGTCCTTTCAGGTGTGCAAGGTGCTGCGGGCGGACTCAATTTCTCGGTTGATGGGTCAAAGTTGATTTATACGCATGATCTGTCGGGATACCAAAGCGCAGATTACCGCCAACTGGAAACCCATATCTTCCTGTACAAATTCGCAGACGGCACGCGGACGGACCTGTCTCTGCTAAGCAAAATAACGGCAGGCACCATCGATATCGACCCTCGGTTCTCACCCAACGAGGCGCAGATTATTTTTACCAATACATCGAACGACGGCATATCCCAACGAAACGTTTACATCATCGATATTGCAGACGCCGATTCGAGAAAGCTCCTGTTCAACAAGGCCGAAATGCCCGACTGGGAATGACAGGTAAAACATTGATTACAAGTCAAACCGTCCCGCAAAAGCAGGACGGTTTGTTGTTGTTCAACATAATACAAAAAAAAGCAGTTTGTTATCAGGCCACTTTCGGTGTATTTGTATCGGGACTATTCAACGGCACTCAGTAGATTATTCTCGTAGGCGAATTTCATCAGACACAATGAATTCCGAACATTCAGCTTTTGATAAATATTTTTCTTGTGGGTTTCTACCGTATTGCGACTGATAAACAGTTTCTCAGAAATTTCCCGGCTGCTGTTCCCCTCACAAACCTGATGCATTATCTCGCGTTCGCGCTGTGTCAGCGTACTGAGCAACACCTCATTTTGGCGCGTATATTGTGAGCGTGGCCTGAGAAATGCCGTCATCATTTTCTCCTTGGTCGCGACACCGATATAGGGTTCACCGCCCTCAATAACCTCTAAGGCATTTCGGAATTCTCCAAAATCACTGCTCTTTTCCAGATAACCGAGGATGCCTTTTTTGAATAGGTCCTTGATAATTTTGGTATTGAAGTAATTTGTCAGCACCAAGATTTTAACTTGCGGATGAGCATCCAAGACAGAGTGGATCACCGATATACAATCGGTGTCGGGTAGTGTCAGATCCATAATCAACAGATCGCAAGCTTTGTCTGCAATGGTCTCGTTTACCAAGTGGCAATCATTGGAAACGGCTACCACGTCATAGCCGGGCAGCCGCTGAAGAAGTGTACAGAGACCGTCAACAAACAGACGGCCCTTGTCAATAATAAAAATTTTCATATCATTTGTGTTTTATGTTGAATAGCGTGTCCTGCCCAATTCACGGATGCTAAATTAAATAATACACAAACAATATCCAAATATTATAAATAATACTGACAACGAGGTCAAATAAAATTATCTTTTATAGAAAAATATTGGGTAAAATCATACAAAAATGCATACCTAATTTTAGGTACGAATCGATCGTCAACCATAACAACAGCACACACGAAGCTTCGTTACACAGAATAAATTACACTCACAAACCCTCTTGTTCTGCATAGTGTATAAAATCTTCAACGGTTTCGGACAAACCCTTATAATACTTCCCTCCGGCAGCATTGATGTGCCCTCCGCCGTTGAAATATTTTCTTGCAAATTGATTCACATCGGTATCGCCTTTGGACCTAAACGATATCTTAATGAAGTCCTCGTACAAATCCTCCATAAAAAAGGCAGCCACGCGCGCACCCATAATACTGAGGCCGTAATTGACGAAACCCTCTGTATCACCTTTTTGAAAACCGTATTCTTTCAGCTCATCGCGCGTAAGAGACAAGATGGCCACACGGCCGTCACACACCACTTGCAGCCTACCCAAAACGATGGATAGCAACTTCAACCGCCCCACAGTATTGGTATCTAAAATGCTGGAACTGATGAAAGCGGGGTCTGCCCCCAGATCGATAAGATCCGCAACCGTACGATGCGTCTCCGCACTTGTAGACCTGAATCTGAAACCGCCCGTATCGGTCATAATTCCCGTATAAAGGCACTGCGCCGCGTCTGTGCCGATGAACTGTCGATAACCCGCTGCCTGCAAGAAATTGAAAATCAGTTGTGCCGTTGCAGGAATGGTCGTATCAGAATAAACGAAGTCGAAAGCGTCGGGCATTTGGTGGTGATCGATAAGGACCTTAATCGCTCGGGACCGTTCCGCCCAGTCTCCCAAAATGCCTATTCGCGCCATCGTATTAAAATCGAGACAGAAAATAACATCTGCCTCTTTGATCAGCTCAGACGCTTTGCGGCGCTTGTATTCGGCAATCGTGATCTTTTTGGCATTTGGCATCCATTTGAGAAATTTCGGGAAATCATTCGGCACGATGACTTCCGGCGAAAGCCCCGCCGCCACGAGAGCGTGCGCCAACCCGAGTGACGATCCTATAGCGTCGCCATCGGGGTTATGGTGGGTAATGATTACAATCTTTTTAGACGGCTTCAGGTATTCTTTTATTCGGCTAAGTTCTTCTTCGGTAAACATAGGTAAGCGCTGTTATTGCATTGATGAGTCGACAAAGATAACCATCATGCGCCGAAACGCCTTGTACAGCAGTGAGCAAAAAATATAAAAATCTTTGCAAGCTTTAAAAAATTATATATCTTTGCAACCTAAAATTTAGACGATTACCCATCACTATAAACTGACGTAATGAAAAGAACATTTCAGCCTTCAGAAAGAAAGAAGAGAAACAAGCACGGCTTTAGAGAAAGAATGTCTACGCCCAATGGCAGAAGAGTCTTGGCTGCAAGAAGAGCAAAAGGCCGCAAACAACTTACCGTGAGCACTGCACGTGCAAAGAGATAACTAGTTTCTTCACACATATACAGCAATGCCCGGCCTTGGTCGGGCATCGTTGTTTTAGAAGAATTTTGTACTTTTAACTCCGCTTTTCAAAAGACAATCCATGCCACACACCAATATACAAGGAGAAGACATCATAAATCTGCGCAATGCCACCATTGTTCAGAAGAACTTTACCGTATTAAACAATGTTGATCTCAACATAAAAAAAGGAAACTTTGCTTACCTGATCGGTAAGACCGGCTCCGGGAAAAGCTCTTTGCTAAAGGTTTTGTATGGCGAGCTTCCGCTGCGCAACGGCCGCGGCAGCGTGGTGGGTTTTGATTTGGCGAGCTTGCGTACAGGCGATGTGCCGGCGTTACGCAGACGTCTTGGAATTGTCTTCCAAGACTTTCAACTCTTGACCGATCGCAATATTGAAAGGAATCTGAAGTTTGTGCTGAAAGCGACGGGATGGACAGACAAGGCCGAAATAGACGCACGCATAGACGAAGTACTGAACAGCGTGGGCATGAAGACCAAGCGCCACAAAATGCCGCACGAACTGTCGGGCGGGGAGCAACAGCGTATTGCCATTGCCCGAGCACTGTTGAACCACCCCGAACTGATCTTGGCCGATGAGCCTACGGGGAATCTGGACCCCGAAACAAGCAATGAGATCATGCAGCTGCTGACCAACATTTCGCGCGAGAGAAATGTTGCGGTTTTGATGGCAACGCATGATTATCACATGATTCAAAATTATCCGGCAGAAGCCATCCGCTGCGAAAACGGCGAGGTAACAGTGATGAATACCGCCGAACTTTTCGATTAAGCTTTAAAAACATGAAAGTCCCGCGTCAGTTCCAGATATTCCTCTGAATATATTCGCGGTGATTTTTCTACGGTAAACTCCTGTAATACGGGAGTTTTTTTGTTGCGTGCAAACTCCAAGACGCTGCGTCGCCAAACTCCGCCTGCTATTCCTCGGATATCCACACGACGGATCAAGTGAAGATTTTGCTCCGAAGCTATTTCTGCAAACTCGGCACTGCTGTCATAGGGTATGATTACCGACAAAAAGCCGTTATCGCCAACAAGTCGCGCACCGGTGGTTATCAAATCCCGAAAACTTAACGTTACCTGCCTACGCGCCAGGTAGTCCTTTGCCATTTCATCGCCATGATCTTCAAAGAACGGCGGATTGCAAAGAACCAAATCAAAAGAGGAATTGCCCAAACTGCGAGCATCGGCATGCATGGCGGTAAGGCGTGATGAAAACGGCGAACAGGCAAAATTCTCTGCCGTTAAAGCCGCTGCTGCCTTATTGATATCAATAGCCTGAATATGCGCTTGATCATTCCGCTGCGCCACCATCAATGAGATAAGTCCCGTGCCGCTGCCGATTTCAAGAATACTCTTCGCATCTGCGCAATCAGCGAGAGCGCCCAAAAGAACGCCGTCGGTTCCTACACGGAAAACTTTATCGTTTTGCTTTATCTCAAATTGCCGAAAACGAAAACTTTTCATCAAATATTGGTGGGCAAGATAACGGTGAAAACCGACCCTTTGCTCAACTGGCTTTTTACACTGATCGTTCCTTTGTAATCCGAAACCATGCGGCGTACCATGGTAAGCCCGAGGCCTGTCCCGCCGCTTTTGGAGGTGAAGTTTGGCTCGAATATCTTCTCCAGCATATCGCGGGACATGCCGGCGCCGTTGTCCTCTACCGTAATTGTAACCTTTTTATTGAAATGTTCTATGTTGATGCAGATGGACGGCTTCCTGTAATCTACGCCTGCCTGCTGCGCATTTGAAATCAGATTGGTGAGGATGCGCGTGAGGTAAATCTTGTCCATCCGAATCAAAATATCGTCCTTGTTGGCTTTGACCATAATATCGCCGTTGTCGAAAACATCGGCCACATTTTTGACCTCCTCGTTCAGATTCAGGATAACGTCATCCCTTTCGGGCAATTGGGCAAATTCCGAAAACGCAGAGGCTACCGCAGCCACTGTGTCTATTTGCTCAGTAACCAGCCGAGCCATGGCGTGTACGCGTTTTTCTATATCGGGATCCTCGGCATCGAATTTACGCTCAAAACTTTGGATCATCAACTTCATCGGCGTTAACGGATTTTTCACCTCATGGGCCACTTGTTTTGCCATTTCGCGCCAAGCTTTTTCTCGCTCCATCTGTGCCTGCACTTGATTCTGTTCTCGCACCTTGTAAACCATGCGGTTGTACGAACGCACCAAAACGCTCAGCTCATCATCGCCCGAATATTTAATCGGCGTGAGTGTTGTCTCATCCGCAATTTTGGTGGAAATATCCGTAATCGTCTTGGCCACGCGCTTGGAGATCAAATAGCTGATGAGTCCGCTCAAAAGAATCAGAAAAACATTGATGAGAACAATGGACTGCACATATTTGTTGAAAACCTGAAGATACTGATTGTCATTGTAATAGTAAGGAAAATAGACAATGGCGATGGGCTCCAGCAGGTAGTTTTTCAATACCATGTAAGAAGAGGTCATGGTCGCCTTCATCTCCTTGCTATACGTCTTGAAATCTACGCGGGCGTCACTGTTCAGGATGCGACCCAAAATTTCCTTGGGTATTCTTTTCTGTAAAATCTGATCGGGGCGTTTGTTGGAAATAAGGTAGTTGCCCCTGAGATCGTACAAGATTACATCATGCTTGTTGATGTCTGCAATTTCATAAATCTTGTTGCGCAGCATATCTGCAACGTCGCTCTCGTGTATCAGAGATCGGCTCACCGCATAATCAAGAGAAGCCGCTAGTGCCTCGGCTCTTTTTTGCAGCGTATTTTCGCTCTGCTTGTGCGAAGCTCTTTTTATTACGTAATAAGAGACAATTGTTGTACTGACGATGCTCAGCAGACACACGACCAATAGCCCGATGAAGATTCTGCTGCGCAGCGTGAGCTTGCTGCTACCTGTCGGCATAAATGTTTTTCAAATAATTGGAGATATACTTGCCAATTATGTCAAATTCAATATTTACGCCATCGCCTACTTCAAGCTCGGAAAGATTGGTGTGATCCCAAGTGTACGGAATCACCGCCACGCTGAAGCGGCCTTTGGCGCTGTCTACTACCGTCAGGCTGACGCCGTTCACCGTGATCGAGCCTTTCTCTACGGTTGAAAAATCTCCGGCCTCGTATTCAAAAGTCAAAAAATAACTTCCGGTCTGGTCTTCCTTGCTTACCAAAGTTGCGGTCTGATCCACATGCCCCTGAACAATGTGACCGTCCAGCCGGCTGCCCAACTGCATACAGCGTTCCAAGTTTACCGTTCCGCCTGTCTTCCATTGTGACAGCACGGTTTTATCCAGCGTTTCGCGCACGGCGGTTACGGTGTAAACATCGCCGTCCAACGCTACCACCGTCAGGCAGCAGCCGTCATGCGCTACGCTTTGGTCTATCTGCAGTTCTGCCGTAAAAGGAGCTTCTATTACAAAGTGAATATTCTCTCCTTCGTGCCGAATGTCTTTTATGCGTCCGACGGCTTCAACAATACCCGTAAACATGGCGTTTTAAATTTTAGTAATTTTGTCTTTTGAAAAAATAAGCTACCAAAGATAGTAAAATGAGTGCGAAACAACAGAGAGTAAAGGTCGGCATATCCATTGGCGACTACAACGGAATAGGACCGGAGATCATCATCAAAACGCTGCGTGACAAAGCAATGACCGATTTCTTCACTCCTGTTATCTTCTCACCGGCCAAGTTGTTCGCCTACCAGAAAAACGTCTTCAAGATCAATCAGAATTATCACATTATCGACTCTGCCACGCAAGCACAGGCGGGCAAGATCAATATTGTGAATCTATCGGCGGACAATGTCATGGTAGATTTTGGTAAGCCGACACAGGCTTCCACACAATTCGCCATACAATCTCTGGAAGCAGCCATGGGCGCGCTGCAAAACGGTGAAGTGGACCTCTTGGTGACGGCACCCATCAATAAAGACGAAATGATCCGCGAGGGTTTCCCATTCACCGGCCACACCGAGTATTTGGAGAAATGCGCAGGCAAGAAAGGACTGATGTTCATGATTTCCGATGATCTGAAGGTAGCCGTTTCCACGCACCACATTCCGGTAGCCGAGGTCGCCGGTCAGATCAATGCGGAAAAACTCAAGAAGCAAATCAGATTGTTGAACCGTTGTCTGAAAGAGGACTTCTCGGTAGAGAAACCGAAAATCGCCGTTTTGGGGTTAAACCCCCACGCGGGAGACGGCGGCACCATCGGCACCGAGGAGCAGACCATTATTTCACCGGTAATTCGCGAACTCTTTGACGACGGAATCTTAACCTTCGGCCCCTACCCGGCGGACAGTTTCTTCCAACCCGAAAAATATTCGGCCTTCGATGCAGTTCTTGCCATGTATCACGATCAAGGGTTGACGCCATTCAAGACCTTGGCTTATGAGCTGGGCGTCAATTATACTGCGGGCTTGCCTTTTGTACGCACCTCGCCCGATCACGGCGTAGCCTATGACATTGCCGGGAAAAACCTGGCAGATGCCACTTCCTTTGAAGAAGCCGTGTTTGCCGGAATCCGTATTTTCCTGAACCGAACGGAGAATGCAGAACTGTACAGCAACCGTCTGCGGCCACGCAGATCCTACAAAGAAAACAACAGAGACGAGGATTTACCGGCAGAAAGCGAGTAGATCTTTTGTAATCTAAAAAAAATAGATTATTTTTGCACACCATTTTTATGGACAGAATAAAGAATTACAACATTGCTTTCGGCGGTTTAAAAAACGGAAAGCATGAGTTTGACTTCGATATAACACAGGAGTTCTTTGATCTTTTCGACACCGAGCCGGATTTTTGCGACGCAAAATTGCAGGCAACAGCCGCAGTGGACAAACACTCCACCTTTCTGGAAATGACCATCCGGGTAGAAGGTGAGGTATCGTTGGCGTGTGACATCACAGGCCGACAGTTTTTACAACCCGTTGAAAACGGCGTGAATATCTTGGTTAAATTCGGTGAAGAATACGATGACAGCAATGAGGAAATCATCACCCTGCCCCACGGCGAGACAGAGGTAAACATCGCTCAGCAGATCTACGAAGCGGCTCTTCTGGCGATACCTATGAAAAAAGTTTCGCCCGACGTGACAGATGAAGATCTAGACTTGCTGGAAAGATACAGCCCCGGTGAAGAATCGGAGGAAGCGGCGGAAACACCCGCAGACATCGACCCGAGATGGGCGGCACTGAACAAACTGAAGAAAGAGAATTAGAATTTAATTATTAAATAAAACAACAGACAATGGCACATCCTAAAAGAAGACAGTCTGCGACGAGAAGAGATAAAAGAAGAACCCACTACAAGGCAGCCGTTCCGCAACTGGCGAAGGATGCTGCTACCGGAGAGCTTCACCTTTTCCACAGAGCGCATTGGCACGAAGGCAAACTTTATTACCGAGGCAAAGTGGTAATGGAGAAAGAAGTAGAAACAGCAGAAGAGAACTGAGATAACCCACAAGGAAATCAGCTCTTTAAAGATATAGAAACCATTCAATCTTATGGATTGAATGGTTTTTTATTGTATAATTGTTATCTTTGAAACCTTAAAAAATTTATCATCCATGGATATAAAAGACATTCAGAATCTGATCAGATTTGTTGCCAAAGCCGGTGTATCGGAGGTTAAATACAAAACCAAAGACTTTGAAATCAACATCAAAACTCAGTCTGAAACAGAAGGAATAACATTCGTCCCACAACAGCACCAAGTGATGGCCGCCCCTGCACAACTGCCTGCGGCACCGCAAGCACAGCAGGCACAGCCCGAGGCACCTGCCGCCGGCAATGCTGAAGACGAAAGCAAATATGTGGCAATCAAATCTCCGATGATCGGCACGTTCTACAGAAAACCGTCTCCGGACAAGCCTTCATTTATTAACGTGGGTGATGACGTAAAAAGCGGTACTGTGGTTTGCGTTATTGAAGCGATGAAGTTGTTCAACCAGATCGAGTCCGAAGTATCCGGCAAAATCGTGAAAATATTGGTGGATGATGCATCCCCTGTAGAATATGATCAGCCCCTTTTCTTGGTAGATCCGTCATAAGTTTAGTTAGAAATTAGATGACCAAGTCTAACGTCTGACCCTCACTATCTGATTAACTAATTAAATTATGTTCAACAAAATACTAATCGCCAACCGGGGTGAGATCGCCATGCGCGTATTGCGTACGTGTAAGGAGATGGGCATCAAAACGGTGGCGGTATACAGCACCGCAGACAAAAACAGCCTGCATGTGCGTTTTGCAGATGAGGCCGTGTGCATCGGCCCTGCGCCCAGCAAAGATTCTTACCTGAAAATCCCCAACATTATAGCTGCTGCGGAAATTACCAATGCAGACGCCATCCACCCGGGGTACGGCTTCCTTTCAGAAAATGCAAACTTCTCGCGCATCTGTGCCAAGAACGGTATAAAATTCATCGGTGCCACGCCGGAACAGATTGAAAAAATGGGCGACAAGGCCACGGCCAAGGCTACCATGAAAGAGGCGGGCATCCCGTGCGTTCCGGGTTCTGACGGCTTGATAGGCTCTTACGAAGAAGCTGCCAAAATCGCCAAAGAAATCGGCTATCCGGTGATGATAAAAGCCACAGCAGGCGGCGGCGGAAAAGGCATGCGCGCCGTGTGGAAAGAGGAAGACCTGAAAGATCATTGGGATTCTGCCATCCAAGAAGCCGTAGCCGCTTTCGGCAACGGCGGTATGTATATGGAAAAACTCATAGAGGAGCCGCGCCATATCGAAATCCAAGTTGCGGGCGACCAATACGGCAAGGCATGCCACCTCTCAGAGCGCGACTGCTCAATTCAGCGCCGCAACCAAAAGCTGCTGGAAGAGACGCCGTCACCGTTTATGACGCCTGAACTGCGCGAAGCCATGGGCGATGCTGCCGTGCGCGCTGCAGAGTATATTGGCTATGAAGGGGTGGGCACCATCGAGTTCTTGGTAGACAAGCACCGCAACTTCTACTTCATGGAGATGAATACGCGGATTCAGGTAGAACACCCGATTACTGAGCAGGTAATCGACTACGACCTGATCCGTGAGCAGATTCTGCTGGCAGCGGGCACGCCGATTTCGGGAGTCAACCATTACCCGAAACTCCATTCCATAGAATGCCGCATCAACGCGGAAGATCCGTATGCAGATTTCCGTCCGTCACCGGGCGTAATCAAAGGGTTGAACATTCCGGGCGGCCACGGCATCCGTGTGGACACGCATGTTTATACAGGATATGCCATTCCGCCGAACTACGATTCGATGATCGCTAAGTTGATTACCACCGCGCAGACACGCGAAGAGGCGATCTGCAAGATGAAGCGCGCACTGGAAGAATTCTACATAGAAGGCGTGAAAACTACCGTTCCGTTTCATCGACAATTGCTGGAAGACCCCGACTTCGTCGAAGGAAACTACACCACAAAATTCATGGAAAGCTTCGTCCCCGACAGAAGCTACGAGAATATTGTATAAACCATTGGCTGTCTGCGGGCAGCCTTTTTTATAGATCCATAATAGATGACAAGAGATTCACAATATTATATTGACTTAGAAGAAAGACACGGCGCACACAATTATCATCCGCTGCCCGTGGTTTTGGAAAAAGGCGAAGGCGTATATGTTTGGGATGTGGAAGGCAAGAAGTATTACGACTTTCTCTCCGCCTACTCCGCTGTCAACCAAGGTCATTCGCATCCTAAAATCGTAAAAGCGATGACC
The DNA here is from genome assembly GCA_003852805.1 of Chryseobacterium sp. GTDB lineage: Bacteria > Bacteroidota > Bacteroidia > Flavobacteriales > Weeksellaceae > Elizabethkingia. The sequence goes on along the minus strand of RDDY01000336.1, from coordinate 4,320 downwards.
GACCAAGCGCAGACGCTGAGTTTGACCTCCCGTGCATTTTACAATTCCAGCCTCGGGCCTTACGAAGAAAAAGTAACCAAGCTGTTCGGCTACGACAAAGTATTGCCGATGAACAGCGGTGCCGAAGCGGTGGAAACTGCCGTAAAGATTGCGCGCAAGTGGGCGTATGAGGTAAAAGGCATTGCAGAGAACCGCGCAAAAATCATCGTTTGCGAAAACAACTTTCATGGTCGTACCACTACCATTGTTTCGTTCTCCAACGACCCCGATGCCAACAGCAATTACGGCCCGTTCACACCCGGTTTCATCCGCATCCCGTATAACGATGCGGCTGCTTTGGAAGAAGTGTTGACAGCCGATTCATCCGATATTGCAGCTTTCTTGGTAGAACCGATCCAAGGCGAGGCAGGGGTTTATGTGCCCGATGACGGCTACCTGAAAAAATGCGCCGACCTGTGTAAAAATCACAATGTACTTTTCATTGCCGATGAGGTGCAGACCGGCATTGCACGCACAGGGAAACTGATCGCCTGCCGACATGAAGACGTTCAACCCGACATTCTCGTTTTGGGCAAAGCCCTCTCGGGCGGAATGTATCCTGTCTCTGCAGCCTTGGCCAACGATAATATCATGGGCGTTATTCGTCCCGGCCAGCACGGCTCCACTTTCGGTGGCAATCCGTTGGCTTGTGCCGTTGCCATAGCGGCTTTGGATGTGGTAGAAGAAGAAAACTTATCCGAAAAAGCCGATGATCTCGGCAAGCTTTTCAGAGAGGAAATGCAGAAAATAGTTGATGAATTTCCGCTGATTGCCGGCATCCGTGGCAAAGGCTTGCTCAACGCTATCCTGATCAATGACACACCGGAAAGTACAACCGCTTGGGACCTGTGCCTCAAACTGCGCGACAACGGCCTTCTGGCAAAGCCGACCCACGGCAACATCATTCGTTTGGCGCCACCATTGGTTATTACCGAGGAGCAGCTGATGGACTGCGTCGGGATTATCCGTAAGACGGTGGAGGAGTTTAAGAAGAACTAAGAACTTCTTGATAGAGCCGCACGTAATTTGCGGTCATCTTTCGATAATCAAACTGCATTGCCCAATCCTTGATTTGTTTGTACATTTCGGGTTGGGCATTGTACTTTCCAAGGCCGGTTCTTATGACGGCCGCCATGTTTTCAGGAGTGAAGTCTTCAAAATAAAAAGCATGTGTTCCGCCTATTTCAGGCAGACTGGTAAGCTTGGATAAGAAGACCGGCTTGCCAAAATACATTGCTTCGATCGGTGGGATTCCAAAGCCCTCAGCCAGGGATGGATGCAGTAAAGCTTCGCAATTACGGATTAGCGCATACTTATCCTCATCGGTAATATTCCTAAGAATATGCACCCTGTCCTCGAGCTTATTCTTTTTTATGTATCGTAGTATTTCTGCCTCGTATTCGCTCTTGCCGGCAGACACCACCAATACCAGATCTTCTTCCAAAAAAGTAAGCGCTCGGAGAATGCTCACTTGGTTTTTCTTTGGGAAGAGCACACCGATGTTCAGGAAGTATTTCTTCCCTTCGAGAAAACCGTATTTCGTCAGCGCTAACTTCGAGCCTGTATCGGGAAAACGCAGTCCGTTGTGGATAACTTTAATTTCTTGCGATGGTTTTGGGTCAAACAAGTGCCGGTTTTGTAGATAGTCATTCTTGACGAACTCTGAAATGCAAACCACATAGTCGGCATCATCCATATTCCGGCGGATGCTTTTTATAATTTTTTTCTTTTTGACCTCGGCAATATTCTCGTGCAGGAAGTTTAAATCATGCAGTGTTACAATTTTCTTTATGCCGCGAGTATTTGGAAAATAAGAACTGCCTTGGTGGAGAATGTGAACAAGTTTGGCAGAAGACGGCAGCGGATGCCAAAAACGATGAATGTTGTGCCAGCTGAGTTGCGTTTTAAAAACTTCGCTGCGGCTACCGTAAAAAATCGCAGGAAATTCCATTTCTGTCAAGCCGCTGTACAAGCCGGCAGCCACTTCTGCCAGACCGGTATTCGGGTAGCGCAACCGCTCTAAATCTACTATTACCTTGGCGTCCACCCTGCAAATGTATCAAAATGTATAATTATATTTGCAGCGAATGGCATCAGGCAAAAAACGAATCATTTTAGGCCTTCCTAAAAGCTTTGGAATGGACCAAGTCTTGGAAAAAGCTTTGGAAGAACAGGGCTATGAGGTTATCAACATCAGTTATGTTGATCATGCTTTCCGCTACAAGAACATTGGGGAACGCCTGAAAAACTTTATCCACAAGACTTTCTTGGGCGATAAGAACTACAAAAATTACCTTAAATTCAAGCGTCATGGAAAAGGCGTAGAGGAAAAGCTTCGTGACATCGAAGGAAAGACAGAGTATGCACTTCTTATCCGAGCAGATATTTATCCCGCGAATATTGTAAAACTCGTCAAGAATAAAACGCAGTCCTTGGTAGCTTATCAGTGGGACGGAATGCACCGCTTTCCCGGAATATACAGTCTGGAAAAGTATTTTGATAAATTTTATATTTTCGACAAAGTTGATATGGCGCCCGGCCGCAATTTAACCGGCAATTTTTATTTTGACCGCAAAATTCCTAATGCCGTCGTCGATAAAAAAACAGCGTTTTTTGTAGGCAGTTATATGCGGCGCAGGATGAACGCGATCAACCATATGGCACAACTTCTCAAAGATTGCGGCATAGAACCACAGTTCTTTATTTATTCTGACGATGACTCGGTGGTCCGTTCCAATGAAAACGAAAATGTACGGTTCATTCGCCAACACATGGATTACAACACCGCACTGGAGCACGTCCTGCGGAGCGATATTGTGGTGGATTTCTTGAACGATGTGCACCGCGGCCTGTCTTTCAGGGTTTTCGAAGCCTTGGGTTATGGCAAGAAATTAATAACCAACAACAAAGATGTTGCAGAACAGGATTTTTACAATCCTGCCAACATTTTCATCTGGAAAGAAAACAGCCCGGCTCAACTAAAAGAACTCAGAGATTTCATCGATGGCGAAATGCAACCTGTGGATGAAAATATTATCCGAAAGTATGCGTTCAGTTCTTGGATAGATTCAATTTTAAACGGATGAACCTCACCTATTTTGCTGATGCTGTCAAAGTTAGTGTTATCCACTATAAAGAATAATGCAGGATGTTTGAAGGCAAGAAGATTTTTGTAGCGGTCCCCTATCACTTTGAACTGCCTCATCGTTTCAAAGAGAACTTAGAGCACATGGGCCTTGTGGTTTACCTGCTCCCCGAAGTTAAAGATGTAAAAATATCGCTGTCTGACACTATTATCCACGGCTACAAAAAGTTCATTCTAGGAGACAGGCGTCATAAAGCTCACAGTAAAGCTATAATCCGTGAGCGATACTACAATGATTTTATCGACAGTTTGTCTACCGTGGACTATGCTTTGATCGTTCGGCCTGATCTTCTGAGCGCGGATACGCTGCAAAGAATAAAAGCGAAGGCGGGCAAAATGGTTGCTTATCAGTGGGACGGCATGGATCGTTTCCCGTTGGCGAAAAATTTAATCTGCGAATTTGACCGTTTCCACGTATTCGACAGCAGAGATTTGACAACCTATTCCAACTGCTTTCCTGCTACAAATTTTTATTTTGACAATCTATCCGGCCGTTGTGAAAACAGCACCGATAATATATTCTTTGTAGGCTCTATTCTTCAAAACAGAATGCGTGAAATAGAAATGCTTGCCAGATTTTTTACTCAAAATAATTTTTCGCCGGACATTTACCTGTTTGATCCGGGCAAGAAAATGTCCGCGCCGCCGGATGGGATCAAAATCATTCATGAAGCTTTCTCGTTTGAGCAAAATTTGCGCAAGTTGCGCGAAGCTCGGTATTTGCTGGATTTCAAAAACCCTATACATCATGGGCTGTCTTTCCGCAGTTTTGAGAGCGTTGGCTTTCGAAAAAAATTAATCACCAACAATGAGCTTGTCGCAAAATATGATTTCTACCACCCCGACAATATCTTTATTTTAAAAGATGATTCACTGGAAGGTCTGGAAGAATTCATGAACAAACCCTACAAAGAACTTGCACCTGAGATTTACGTCAAATACAGTTTCAACAATTGGATTAGGTATATATTGGATGTGGGACCGTTTATCCCTCTGGAGCTGAAAGACTGATACAAGCAGAAGATCGACTGTACGGTTCAGCAGCTCTTGTTGCTCTACCTCTCATAATCATCCTCCAGCCGGATGATATCGTCCTCACCGAAGTAAGAGCCTGTCTGCACTTCTATGAAAACCAA
>RDDY01000377.1 GCA_003852805.1 Chryseobacterium sp. | reverse complement strand
AAAAAGACATATTTGTAATAATCCAAAGACCACAAAAAACCAGACTAGAACTCTCACATATGCCGAGTTTTCACTTTTATCTATCGCAAGATAATATTGATATAAGAAAACTATTACTTTTAACATTACCTCCCTATTGTAGTTGTCAATAACCAATCTGTGGCGCCTGTTACATCCATAATTCCTAATCCAAGACCAATCCAAGGATTGGTAACAGATAAAACACTCAAACCAAGTTTTGTGGTATTGTACAATGATGGATTTTTATACCAAATATTTACAGTCCCACTCCGCAAAGTGTCCTGACTTTGCGGCAGCTATTCTATAGCGCCTATCAATCTTCTTCCTATTACAGCCTAAGCCAAGCGGCGTACTCAGTCCTACAATTCCACTGCTTCAAAAAGCTTCTCGGTTGTCCTCCGGATATTGCGGCAAAGATAGCGGCATCAAAGCGATCATAGAGACAATTTCATCTGCGGACTTTGCCGCCAAGAGCAAAACAGTTACCTTAGTTCGGATGGAAGACACGCAAACAATCGAATGGAAAGATTTTGAGAAGATCGACCTTCGCGTCGGGACGATCGTTGAGGCCGAAATCTTCAAGGAAGCCAAGAAGCCCGCGTACAAACTGATGATAGATTTCGGTGAAGCGGGCCTGCGGAAATCGTCGGCGCAAATTACGGTTCTCTACGAGCCCGAGCAGCTCATCGGCAAACAGGTAATTGCCGTGGTCAATTTTCCGCCGAAGCAGATTGCCAATGTAATAAGCGAATGCTTGGTCTTGGGCGCGGTAGATGGAGCCGCCGTCACGCTGCTTACCGCGGACCTCCCTACAGCAAATGGTTTACGTATCGGCTGACACACAAAAGCTTCCGTCCGCTTTATTTATTTTATACTAAATTTGCTCTCTAAAAATATTTGAATGAGTTGTGGATGCAAGACGTCCGGCAGCTCTACCCAGTCCTGCGGCACCAAGAGTGCAACGGGATGTGAAAATGTAAACACCTGCGGGAATAGTTATAAATTAAGCGTATTCGACTGGTTATCAAAAGTGGAACAGCCCACGCAAAACCGGTGCGAATTTGTGGAAGTCAGATTCAAAAACGACCGCAAATGCTTTTATCATAATGTACGTCAGTTGCCCCTTTCCGTAGGGAGCATTGTCACGGTAGAGTCCAGCCCCGGACACGATACAGGCGTAGTGAGCCTGACAGGAGAACTGGTGAGAATCCAGATGAAAAAGAAAAAAGCGGAGGCCCCCCAAAAGGTCTACCGCATTGCCAATCAGCGCGATATAGAACTTTGGCAAGAAGCACGGCGCAAGGAAGACAGCGTAAAGATAGAGGCGCGCCGAATCGCCCGCGGACTCGGTCTTGAAATGAAGATCACCGATGTGGAGTTTCAGGGCGACGGCAATAAAGTCACCTTTTACTACACCGCAGACGGCCGCGTAGATTTTCGTCAGTTGATTAAGGAATATGCCTCGGTTTTCCGTGCAAAGATCGATATGAAGCAAATCGGGCATCGGCAGGAAGCAGCCAAGATCGGCGGCATCGGCTCCTGCGGCCGAGAACTTTGTTGTTCCACGTGGCTTACCGATTTTCGCTCGGTCAATACCCAAGCGGCACGTTACCAGCAGCTTAGCATCAATCCGCAAAAATTAGCCGGACAGTGCGGCAAGCTGAAATGCTGTCTGAACTTTGAGTTGGACAGTTATATGGAAACGCTCAACCATTTCCCTTCTTCGTCCACCGTTCTCAATACAGAGAAAGGGCGAGCATTCTGCATAAAAATCGATGTTTTCAAACGGAAAATGTGGTTTGCGTATGTGGAGAATTCCATGACGTGGTACGACTTGGACATCGGTGTGGTAAAAGAGCTGATCGCCGTCAACAAGAACGGCCGCCCGTGTGCGCCGCTGGAAGATTTGCGCGAAGACAGCCCGCAACTGTCCACCGACCTGATCCAAGAAAACAGCGTTGACCGTTTCGAGAAGAAACGACCGCGCAACCGCCAAAAACAAAACCGCAACGGCGAACAAAAGCCGAAACGCGATACCGCGAACGCGGCTCCGCAAGCCAAGAAGCCCGGTAAAAACAAATCCGGTAACAAGAACAAAAAACGTCCGCCTCGCCCGAACAATGATGCGTAAAACCTTTGCGTTATTGCTGCTCTCCGCACTGTCCATCGCCTGCCGATCCGGCGGTGATGCCGTTGCCGTCAATGCTGTGGACAGCAGTTGGCCTTCCCCTGTTGTTCAGCGCTTTACGCTGGAGGTAAAAGATGCGGGAACGCCCAAAAATATTATCTTCGTGGTGCGGAACAATAACGATTATCCTTATTCCAATCTGTTCTTGATCACCGATTTGCATAAAACCGGCGAGAACCGGCACGAGACCGATACCCTCAACTATGTCATGGCACGGCCTGACGGTGCGTGGCTGGGACAGGGCTTCGGCAAGGTAAAGGAAATCGACTTTTTGTACCGCCATAACTTTGTGTTTCCGTCCAACGGAACATACATTTTGGACATCAGGCACGGCATGCGTCAAAATCCGCTGCCCGGCATAGAAGACATCGGGTTGAAAATAGAATCTGTGAAGCCATAGATCATTTATGGAAAAGAAAAAACCTGTGCAGCAATTTCCGCTGCCGCCAAAGAAAAAGAATAAAAAACCACAGCGGGGTGTCCGCTCATGGATCAAGGTTGTATGGGTGGCACTGGCAGTTGTGGTGCTGGCCATCTTCGGGCTGTTTTTCTCCATCTCACAAGGTTTCTTGGGAGATATGCCCGATGTGAAAGAACTGGAAAACCCCGACATTTATGTAGCCTCAGAGATCATTTCCTCCGACGGCGAAGTGCTGGGGAAATTTGAGAAGGAAAAAGTAATCCCGGTTACTTATAAGGATTTGCCGCCGTATTTGGTGTACGCACTGCAAGCCAAAGAAGACGAGCGGTTTAAAGAACATTCGGGCATCGACCTGAAATCCGTGGCACGCGCCGTACGCTTCGGCGGTCGTCGCGGCGGCGGTTCTACCATTACGCAGCAGTTGGCCAAACTCTTGTTTACGGGCAGCGCCTCGCGTAACAAGGTAGAGCGCGGCTTCCAAAAACTGAGAGAATGGGTGGTGGCCGTCAGCTTGGAAAAACGCTACACCAAGGAAGAAATCATCACGCTTTACTTCAATAAATTCGACTTCCTTTTCAACGCCAACGGTGTGGAAATGGCGTCCAAAGTGTACTTCAACAAACATACACAAGAACTTACGCTGCCCGAGAGCGCGATGTTTGTAGCGATGCTGGAAAATCCACGGCGCAACAATCCGTACCGTTATCCCGAGCGTGCGAAAGAGCGCCGAGATGTGGTTCTGCGTCAGATGCTGGACACCGGATATCTGGACCAAGCCACCTACGAACAGGCGGTAGCCACACCGATAAAGGTGGACTTCCACCCCATCAAAAATATCGAAGAAGGTT
>RDDY01000178.1 GCA_003852805.1 Chryseobacterium sp. | reverse complement strand
TAATTTTCGATGCATCATCATGCAAGCAAGCTCTCAACGCGAGAGCTTGTTTTATTTTACCTCAAAACCCGGTAACTTTGAATCATGCAACATGATTTGTTAAATCTCTTGGCTACAAGAGAGTTGGGCGGTTTTGATGTCCAGCGCATTTACGCACCGCCCTATCGAGGAGATTATCGTTTGGAAGAAATCCAAGCACGAAACCCGAAAGAAGCCGCCGTCAATATCCTGCTGTATAAAAAGGAAGACGAATGGCATCTGCCGCTGATGGTGCGCAGCAAGAACGAGCGCGACCGACATAGCGGCCAGATATCTCTGCCCGGCGGCAAACGCGAAAGCTACGATCCGGACTTTGCCCACACCGCCCTGCGCGAGACGCACGAAGAACTGGGCATTGACACGAAACGGATTGAACTGTTACGTGAGTTGTCGCCCGTTTATATACCGCCGAGCAATTTCTTTGTGTACGCTTTTGTCTCCGTCACCCATTCTGATCCACTGTTTAAGCTGCAACAGGGCGAAGCAGAAGAATTGATAGAAATGCCGCTGCAACTGCTTTTGGACTTGCCGGAACCGCCACAGACGCTGGAACTGCCGCAGACACAAGGCGTTGCAGTGCCCGTCATTCCGTTCGGCGATTATATTGTCTGGGGAGCCACTGCGATGGTGCTGAGCGAATTCAGCTACTTGCTAAAAAAGGTTTAAATTTGCAGAACGCCGGAAACCTCTTTCCGGCTGTTTATTTATGGCTAAAAAAAATATTTTTACCGACGCTTTCGGCAACATTTATTTTCTGAAACGGCTCATCATTTTTGTGCTGGGCATGGTTTCTTACCGCAGATTCAACGGCTTTAACAAGTTAAAAATCAGCGGCTCTGAGAATATTGTAAACTTACCGAAAACCAACGTTTTATTCGTCTCCAATCACCAAACCTACTTTGCCGATGTTGCCGCCATGTACCACGCTTTTTGCGCGGTAAACAACGGATATATGAACACCATCAAGAATCCCGTTTACCTTCTGAATCCCAAGGTCGACTTTTATTACGTGGCCGCGAAGGAAACCATGGATAAAGGCTTGCTGGCCCGCATCTTTAAATTGGCCGGTGCCATAACGGTGAAGCGTACCTGGCGCGCAGAGGGCAAAGACGTGAATCGCTTGGTTGATTTGGGCGAGGTGGAAAACATCATGAAGGCGCTGGACAATGGCTGGGTGGTCACTTTTCCTCAAGGCACAACCTCGGCGTTTGCGCAAGGCAGAAAAGGTACCGCCAAACTCATCAAGCAACAGAAACCGATCGTGGTGCCCATTAAAATCAACGGCTTCCGCAGGGCCTTTGACAAGAAAGGTCTGAAGGTGAAAGTCACAGGCGTAAAACCGACCATGCAGTTCAAGGCGCCGCTGGATATCGATTACGAGAACGAGACACCGAACCAGATTTTGGAAAAAATCATGCACGCCATCGAGCAAACGCCCGAACACAATTTGCTGCACGAATATGATCAACAATTGGCGGCACAGAAAAAACAAAACCCGCCTGCATAAGCGACTCTGCGCTTCTTAATATCTACCGCCGGCTGCCGGCGTAAAATCTTGAAAACCGACATGCACATTCACTTTATAGCCATTGGCGGCAGCGCCATGCACAACTTGGCCATTGCTCTGAAACAGAAAGGTTACCGAGTAACGGGTTCGGACGACGCCATTTTCGAACCGTCAAAATCAAGATTGCAGCAGCACGGCATTTTACCGCAAGAGCTCGGCTGGTTCCCTGGGAGATTGGATGCAAATGTTGACGCCGTAATCTTAGGCATGCACGCGAGAATCGACAATCCTGAATTGTTGCGCGCGCAAGACTTGGGGTTGAAAATTTACTCGTATCCTGAGTTTTTGTACGAACAATCAAAGGACAAGACACGCGTTGTCATTGGCGGCTCTCACGGCAAAACCACCATTACGTCGATGATTCTGCATGTGCTTAATTTCCATGAGAAAGATGTAGACTATATGGTCGGTGCACAGTTGGAAGGTTTCGACTGTATGGTAAAAACAACCAACGACAGCGACTTCATGATTTTGGAAGGCGATGAATATCTGACTTCGCCAATCGATTTGCGTTCTAAGTTCTTGCTTTATCAACCCAATATTGCACTGATTTCAGGCATCGCTTGGGACCACATCAATGTGTTCAAAACCTTTGATGACTATGTGGAGCAGTTCAGAAAGTTCGTGGCGAGCATAACGCCGGGCGGTGTTTTGGTGTACAATGAAGAAGACGCGGAAGTTGTAAAAGTGGTGGAAAGCGCTGAGAACTATTTCCGTAAAATACCGTATCGAACGCCCGAATATGAAATCAGCAACGGTAAGGTTTCGTTGAAGACATCCATAGGCGATGTTCCGGTTTCTGTTTTCGGCAAGCACAATCTGCTGAACATGGAAGGAGCGCGGTTGATTTGCCAACAGCTGGGCATCATGGAAGAAGAATTCTATGAAGCCATCATGAGCTTCAAAGGCGCCTCCAAACGTCTGGAAAAAGTGGAACGCGCCGACGGCGTTATCTTGTACAAAGACTTTGCCCACGCGCCGAGCAAGGTAAAAGCAAGCGTGGAAGCATTCAAAGAACAATTCCCGAAACAACAGAAATACGGTTTCTTGGAATTGCACACCTACTCCAGCCTGAATCCTGAATTTCTGACGCAGTATGCCGGCAGCATGGACGGCCTTAATGTCTCGGTGGTTTTTTATTCCGAAGAAGCGCTGCGCATTAAACAGATGGAACCCATCTCGCCTGAGCTTATTAGAGAAAAATTCCAAAACCCCGATCTGTTGGTTTTCACCAATGCCGAAGATTTGAACAAATATTGGGCGGAACCGGATAAAACCGGAAAAGTCTTCTTGATGATGAGCTCGGGAAACTTCGGCGGATTGGATTTGAACAATTGACCGATATTATTCGTAATAAACCTCAACCTCATAGTCTTAAAACCTGTGAGGTTTTTTTATGAGTTTTCTTTATTCTCAAATAATCGTAATTTTAAGGAACTAAAAAAATAAAAATGCGCTACCATATTTCGGGCAAAATTCCGCAGAAAAGACATACGGTTTTCAAATCCGACGAAGGCTACTTCTATTATGAGCAACTCTTCGGCACAGAGGGTTTCCACGGCATTGCCTCGCTGCTCTACCACATCCGCCGCCCCACGCAGATTAAAAAAGTAGGCGAAGCAAAAGATGTGACGCCGAAAATAGCGGTTGGCAAAAATGTGACGCCGCGCATGTTCAAAGGCAAAAACCTCACGCCCGAAAACGATTTCTTGGACAGCCGTAAAGTGCTGATGCTGAACAACGACCTGAAAATGGGATTAGCCAAGCCGCGCCAGTCGATGGATTATTTCTACAAAAATGCCGAATGCGACGAGCTTTTGTTCATTCACGAAGGCAAGGGAACGCTGAAGACCTTTGTCGGCGATTTAGAATTCTCGGTCGGTGATTATCTGATTATCCCGCGCGGCACCAT
>RDDY01000030.1 GCA_003852805.1 Chryseobacterium sp. | reverse complement strand
ACCAAAGATTATCTGATCATCACAAAGAGTAAAAACAACCTGCAATCAAAGCTGTTTGCTTACAACTTCAAAACCGGAAAGATCAGCGAACTGCAGCTGCCGAACGACGGATTGTACTACGCATCACCCGAATTTTCCGATAACGACAACGAGCTTAGTTTGGTCCGAACCGGCTGGACATCGCCGATGAACAATTTTCAGTACGACATCGACAAACGAGAAATCCGCCCCGGCTATGCCAACATAAAATTCGGTTATCCGGGGATGGAAGATTTGGTTTTTGAAGAGGTGGAAGTGCCGTCTCACGATGGTGTGCTTGTGCCGTTGAGTATTGTCTACAATAAAAAAATGATGAAGAAAGACGGCAGCAATCCTCTGTTTATGGCGGGTTATGGCGCTTACGGCTCGCCCGGCTACGTACCGCAGTTCATGGCCGCATCCCTGCCCATGCTGAACCGCGGTGTCATCTTGGCTTTTGCCCATGTACGGGGCGGCGGCGCTAAAGGCAACGACTGGTATTTGGCGGGCAAGAAAGCCACAAAACCGAACATATGGAAAGACGCGAACGCCTGTACCGAATGGCTGATAAAAAACAAATATACAAGCGCAGACCGCATGGGCATAGAAGGCCGCAGTGCCGGCGGTATCATGGTAGGCCGTGCGATCACTGAGCGACCGGATCTGTACCGCGTGGCGTTTCCGCACGTGGGAGCCTTGAACACGCTGCGCGAAGAGTTCACGCCGAACGGACCTGTGAACATTCCTGAATTCGGGACAGTGAAAGATCCGGAAGAATTTAAGGCGTTGATGGCAATGGATGCGCATTACCACACCAAAAAAGGCGATAAATACCCCGCACAATTGATTACCACGGGTTTCAACGATCCGCGTGTGAGCAGCTACATCCCTGCAAAATACGCTGCGGGTATGCAGGCGGCCAACGCTTCGGAGCGTCCGATCTTCCTGGATGTAGATTATTCTGCCGGGCATTTCGGCGGCAGCACAATGGATGAGTTTCGTCGGCAACTTGCGCGCGAATATGCGTTCTTCTTGTGGCAAGTGGGGCGGCCCGAGTTTCAAGTGAAAAAGCAAGCCGCGCGGTAGATTTTATTTAACACAGAAATTCTGTGTTAACTTCCAAATACCTTTTATAAATTTACATTTCTAAAGCTGATTATGAATCAGTTCCGATAGGGTGAAGAATTTTTTATTCTTTGCCTTATTTTGTTCAAAACTATGATCATACAGGCTTTTGTTTTTGAACAGAATACACATCAGTTCCAAAAGCTTGCGTTGTACGGCCACCAATGCTTTCATTTTTATTCTTGTGCTGTTTACGATTCGGCGAAACAGCTCTCGATGCTCCCGCTTTATCTTTACTGCTGTTCTGGCGGGAAGATGGAGTGTCTTTCTGAGATTGCTATTTCCTTTTTTACTGGTTCTTGGCTTGACTTTGACCGACGTGCCTGACTGTTTTCCCCTAATGTCCCGCCCCGCATAGCTCGTTAATTGCCTCTTATCCCGAACTAACTAAAAACCATTGGTCTCTGCCAAAACACTAATCGCTGTCGCTTCCCTAATGCCCAAGATGCTTGTCAGGTATTGATATCTTCACAAGCTTCGCTACTCTTTTTATCTCCTCTCGCATATCTTTACAATATTCTCTTCTTGAGATTTCAGTAATGCGATTTTCCTATTCAACCGTCATAGTATTTGTGTTAGGTAAAGCTTCTGTATTCTCTGCGTGTAATTGATTCATGCAAAATGACTCCCATGGCTCTCATGGCTTCCATGACAAACATCACTTCTGTTACATCTGAATTTGATTTACTCACTTTAACAATCTCTGTGCCCGCTGGCATAGTTATCAAATATTTGAAAATCAGAAATTTAAACAGCCAAACCCTTGGTTAATATGCCAAAACTGCAAACCAATTCATTCTGGATCACGTCAACTTCTAACACTTGTTCCAATACTTTCATACATTCATTCTCTTTAAAAGCGAATTTTCCCTCGTTTTGTCTCCTGTTGGTTATTCAAGATGTCTACCTAACTCTTTAACATTCTGTCCAAACTCTAAAAGAGCAAAAGGATACGCTCTCTCTTTGTGTGAATATATCTCAAGGATTATTTAAGCACTAATGTTCTCGTGTCCTCTTTGCTTTTAACAAATTTATTTACCTAAAAACATAGGAGAACATAGAGAATGCACGGGAAGCACGAAGGCTGTTTGTTCTTTCACGGGCGCAGGAAGCATCTCAATGTTTATCATTACTTTGCGTATGTGGTTTTGAACATAGAGAAGCAAGGCAAAACATCTGCTTTATTTCTCAACCCAATCCGTGCGATTTATTTTAACAGATTACCCGAGCCGGGAGATTCGTGATAAAGGGCAATAAACATTATTCATGCAACTTGTGAAATTTGCAGCGTAAAGCTTAAAGCTATATAGAGATCATCGTCCATAATTAACAGTCATTTTTATTGAACTTATGATTTCTTCAATTTCAATATTATCAATATCAAAATAATCTGAATTCTCGCTCTTTATTGATTGCTTTTTAGTTTTTAGATGATGCAATGATGAACTCAATTTCTTGCTTATCTCCAATCCATCGAATATTTTAGTTGCTTTTCTTAGAGGCAGGATTCTTTTTACTTGGCGGTAATCATCTATTAGATCAATCAAATCTATATAGTCCGTCTCTTTATCAATATCCTAAAATTTCCACACAAATAATCTATCGGCATCTTCTGCAATTTCTTTCTTGGATTTAACAATATCAAAACATTTTTTTGAGCAATATCTTAATAAATACTCTAGATATACATACTCTTTTATACTGCCTAAGAAGCCATTTGTGTATTTTCTGATGACTTCAACATCTTCAACTAACCCTTCTTTTAGCAAATCCTCACAGATTTGTGCAAAAATTATTTTTTCAGATGCATCTTCAGGACCATCAAAAGAGTGTTGAAACAACTCCTTTCTTATGAATTCTGAGACTTTGGCGTCTTCCTTATAGTCACACAATGCCAAGAATTCTTGTAAGAAAAAGTATCGTCTTTCTCTTTTCCAACTGTAAGTTGAACCTCCATCTTCAATGACATGCTCGAATAAGCCAAAACTTGCATTTTCAAATGAACCAAAATCTTTATAAATTTTGTTTTTGAAACAATTTAAAAGTTCTTCATCTTCTTCAATTATATCTATGAACTCCCAATTAAATAATTGTTCAAAGAATATCGCATTCTCAAAATTCCGTGGTTTATCTTGCTGTTTATTTTGGCTATTCTTGTTAATTTCTATTTCCGTTTGCCCCATAGTCTGACTTCCGCAATTACCGGCATCTCGCAAAGAATGCTGGTGGTTACTTTATTACTTATCAGCAGTACACTGTCCGTAAAGGATATAAGACAAACGGGGATAAAACCTTTTTTGCTTGGTTTTCTTTTGTGGGCATTCGTATCCGTTACTTCTCTTTATATTGTCCTGAAACTTCTCTAACTGCACGGCTTGCG
>RDDY01000208.1 GCA_003852805.1 Chryseobacterium sp. | reverse complement strand
CTTTAACAATTCGTCACTGCCCGACTGCAACGGAATATGAAAGTGCGGAACAAAACTTTCGCTTTGTGCAACTAAGTCGATGGTTTCGTCTTTCAGCAGGTTGGGTTCTATCGATGAGATTCTGATTCTGTCGATGCCGTCCACGCGGTTCAACTCTTTGACTAAATCCAGGAAAGTGTGCTCATGCTTTTTGTTCCCGAACTCGCCCTTGCCGTAGTCGCCGATGTTCACGCCTGTCAAAACGATTTCTCTGATGCCTTTTGCCGCAATTTCTTTCGCGTTTGCAATTACATTTTCCATCGTGTCTGAGCGTGAAATGCCGCGTGCCAACGGGATCGTGCAGTAAGTACACTTGTAATCGCAACCGTCTTGAACTTTCAGAAACGCGCGCGTTCTGTCGCCGATGGAGTAGGAACCGATGAAGAAATCGGCTTCATCAATTTCGCAAGAATGCACCTGCGCCAAATGTTGGGTTTTCTCCACAGAGTCCAGATAGCTCAGGATATTGAACTTTTCCTTCGCGCCCAAAACCAGATCTACTCCTTCGATGGCAGAAATCTCTTCAGGCTTCAACTGCGCATAACAACCGATGATTACCACCAAACCGTCGGGGTTGGCTTTCATGGCGCGCTTTACGACTTGTTTGCACTCGCGGTCGGCGTTGTCCGTTACCGAGCAAGTGTTGATAACGTATACATCGGCAGCTTGGTCAAAGTTGACCTTGGAATAACCGGCGTCGGTCAGCTGTCGGGCGATGGTGGAAGTCTCTGCAAAGTTCAGTTTGCAGCCAAGCGTATAAAAAGCGGCAGTTTTGTGCAGCATGATGATTAGATTTCAGCCTGCAAAGATACGAAATGTACTGCTCTCGCAATCAGACTGAAGCGGTCTGCGCATGCCGTTGTAATGGTTGTTCTGCAATATAAATTATCTATTTAACAATAAAATAAACGATGGGTTTATACAGGAATGAATTTGGTCGCAATTTTGCTGCGAATATTTAATTATCGTGATGAGAGTGTTGTCAAACTCAAATAAAAATGAAATAAATCTACCCATGTCCGACTTTAACAAAAAGGAAGAACCTAACGCCGCGAACAGCTCGGCAGAATCTCCCGGTCCGTCACAAGAATTCATCACAGCACTTCAAGAGCTTTATTGTGCCGAGATGAAAAAGTTGAAGTTCTTACCGGCCTTGGAACATTTGGCAGAGCATGAGGACCTACGCGACGCTTTCCGAGATCACCTGTTAATCCTAGATCAACATATTGCCCGCTTGGCAGAGGTTTTCCGGATAACGGCCACACCGCCGGCAGAGAAAGAGTGTGATGAGGTAGACACAATTGTGCAACAGGGTTTGCGCGTTTCAAAGGAAGTACCCGAGCGCTCCGTTTTTCGTGATCTGAAATACATTACGGCAGCCCAATCCTACCAGAAATATGAATTGTCTGCCTACCGTAAATTGGCCGAATTGGCTCCCGAGGCAGGTTATCCCGAAGCCGCGGAACTGTTTACGCCCGGCATTTTTGAATGCGAAGAAACAATCCTGGATCTGGCTGATATTTCCAAATGGATCGAGGATGACGTGGCAACCGGCGAGCCGCAGTAACCTGAACGGATGCACCTTCTCAGTTCATTTGTTTTTAGTTTGATATTTTTGTTGAAAAGGCCGAAGACGGTCGTTTAACATTTTCAAACTATGACGCAATCCATCAAAATAGGCATCATTGCCGAAACCAAAATTCCCGAAGACAACCGTGTGGCTTTGACACCGGAACAGGTAGCCAGACTGACGACACTCTATCCCAATCTGGAATTCCATGTACAAAGCAGCCCAACCCGAGCGTATTCTGACGCAGAATATGCCGAGCGATCTGTTTCCGTAAAACAAGATGTTTCAGACTGCGATATTCTGTTCGGCGTAAAGGAAGCCGAAATTGATAGCTTAATCTCCAACAAACATTACTTCTTCTTCGGGCACATAGCAAAAGAGCAACCGTACAACCGCGGCCTCCTGCAACAAATGATGCAATCGGACATTACTTTTTCAGATTATGAATATTTGGTGGGTGATGACGGTCTGCGGTTGGTGGCCTTCGGTTGGTGGGCGGGCGTGGTGGGCGCTTACAACAGTATGCGTGCCTATGGCATCCGCGAAAAACTTTTTGAGCTGCCGAAACCCGGCCATGGTTTTAACCTCGATCAACTGGTAGAAAATGTGACAGCTGTGCCGAGCTTTAAATGCAAGACGGTGATTACGGGTGTGGGACGCAGCAGCCAAGGCGCACAGTTTGTTTTAAACCACATGGGATTTAAAAATGTTTCTTACGAGGATTTCTCGCAGAACGATTTTGGGGAGCCTGTGTATACTCTCGGGACCTTGGATGTCTTGATCGAGCGCACCGACGGGCATCCTTTTGTCCAAGAGGATTTTTATGCGGACCCTTCAGGGCATCGCAGTTTGTTTTACAAATTGGCCGCTAAGGCAGACGTTTTTATTTCCTGCCATTTTTGGCGGAATGAGGATCCTGTTTATCTAAATACCGAGGAATTGGCAGATCCCAACCTGAAGATAAAAGTCATCGGCGATGTGACGGCGGATATTATGGGGAGTATCAAATCGACCGTGCGCGCCTCCACGCACGACGAGCCGTTTTACGATTACAACCCGAAAACAGGCGCCGAACAGCCCGCTTTCTCCGATCCCCAAAATATTACCGTTATGGCTGTTGATTCTTTGCCCAATGCTTTGGCGCGCGATACGAGCCGCGATTTCGGCGAGAAACTTTCGGAGTTTGTCATAAAACCCATCGCCGAGGGACGCATCGGTGCAAGTCGTGTCATTGCTGATGCCACAATTCTGGTGAATGGTGAATTGACCGAATCGTTTAAATATTTGCAAGACTTTGCGGACGGCAAATAATTGTTGACGCTTTTTCCGACGGAATACAGTGACTGTTTTGTGCTCACTTTTTTGTTGCGCCGAAGAACTCTGCCAAAGTTTAAAACTTTGGCAGAGTTTCAGTGAAGTATAAGATTCCGCTGGAATCGAGGTTCTGTGAGCGCGCCGGGATCTCGAATCCGGGCCGTCCCGACTAAAGGTCGGGGTGCTCTGTCCGGTTGGGCTACGCAAAAACCGTTAAGCATAAAAACACAAAAACCCCGCTAAAAAGCGAGGTTCTGTGAGCGCGCCGGGATCTCGAATCCGGGCCGTCCCGACTAAAGGTCGGGGTGCTCTGTCCGGTTGGGCTACGCAAAAACCGTTAAGCATAAAAACACAAAAACCCCGCTAAAAAGCGAGGTTCTGTGAGCGCGCCAGGATTCGAACCTGGGACCGTCTGCTTAGAAGGCAGATGCTCTATCCAGCTGAGCTACGCACCCTTGATTGTTTTGTTTTCGGATTGAGCTACGCACCCTATGTCCGTAAACTAAAAAATTCCCGAAGGAATTTTTGAAAAGTCGGGGCGGCAGGATTCGAACCTGCGACCTCCTGGTCCCAAACCAGGCGCGATGACCGGACTACGCTACGCCCCGACTTTTCAAAAATTCCTTCGGGAATTTTTTAGTTTACGGACATAGGG
>RDDY01000061.1 GCA_003852805.1 Chryseobacterium sp. | reverse complement strand
GAGCAGCCTTTTCTTAGAAACCTCAAATGCTTCCTTGGCTGCGGTTTCTGTATCGAACTCGGCCTTTGCCGTCGTATCGGAAGAGCCGCCATGTTCTTGTTTCGGGATTTGTTTCTCGTCCATAATGTTGAACGGAATCAAATTTTACGCCTACTCCAAGATTTGCGCTGCGTGATCTTTGGTTTTAACTTTATCGATGACGCGGGTGCAGATTCCATTCTCGTCAAAGAGGAAAGTAGCGCGCACAATACCCATATATTCGCGTCCCATAAATTTCTTCTTCTGCCATACGCCGAATTTTTCAATGATGTCTCGGCTTTCATCGGCAATCAGATCGTAGGGAAAGCCGTATTTCTCACTGAAGTTCTTTTGGCGTTTCACCGAATCGGCACTGACGCCTAAGATCGAATAGCCTGCACGGGTCAATGCTTCATAATTGTCGCTTAGGTTGCAAGCTTCGGCGGTGCAGCCCGGCGTGGAAGCTTTGGGATAGAAAAATACAGCCAATTTTTTGCCTGCAAAGTCTTTAGACGATACTTGCTCGCCGTCTTGATTGACGGCTTTGAACTCCGGTAACTTATCTCCAACTTGTAGCATAATCTTGATGTTTCAGTCAAAGATAACTGTTTGCAGGAGACCTTACTTGTCTCTGCTTTAATTTCTCGCAAGGCTAAACAAAGGCGATGCAAAAGCAACTGTTTCAAGCAAGACCAAGACACTTTGTTCGCCGTTTAGATGCAATGCGATAAATGGCTTCTCTGTTTTGAGGCGCGGCTCGCAAAGCATTGACAAAATCTGAATCACTATTTTTGTTTCAGATAAAAGAAGCATGACGAAAAAGCAAAGGGCACAGATTGTAATGGACGAGTTGGAGAAACTATATCCCGAAGTTGATATTCCTCTCGATCATGAAGATCCGTTTACCCTGCTGGTTGCCGTGGCGCTCTCCGCTCAAACTACCGATAAAAAGGTCAATGAAGTAACGCCTCATCTTTTTTCGCGAGCCAAAACGGCAGAAGAAATGGCGGCAATGGATACAGAGGATATTCAACAAATCATAAAGGAAGTAGGTTTGGCACCGACCAAATCACGAAATCTTAAAAAAATGGCCGAAATGCTGGTGGAAAAGCACGCCGGGGTTGTGCCGCAGACTTTTGAAGAACTGGAGGAGTTGCCGGGCGTAGGCCACAAAACGGCATCGGTGGTTATGGCACAAGCGTTCGGGCACCCTGCGTTTCCCGTAGATACGCACATACACCGTCTGATGAAACAATGGAAACTTACGGAAGGAAAAAACGTGGTGCAGACCGAAAACGACGCCAAGAAACTGTTCCCGAAAGACCGATGGAACAAATTGCATTTGCAGATTATCTATTACGGCAGAGAATACTCTCCCGCAAGAGGACGCGGCGAGAAAGATTTTATCACGCCCATGCTGTTCGAGAAATAGCTATTTCAGCAGTTCGCTGATTTTCTCTGTCAGCTCATCGATCTCGAAGGGTTTAGGCATAAACACATCTGCACCCGCTTTCTTACTGGCGGCCGCGCCGTCGGGGTGAGCGGACATCATCATGATTTTCAAAGGTTTCGGCGTCTCTATTTGGCGCAATTGCGTACAAAGTTCTCTGCCGTTCATACTGCCCATCAACAGATCGGTAATGATGAGTTTTGGCCGTTTCTCGCGGACGATGCTCTCGGCCTTGCAGGGTTCTGAGCAGCTGCCGACGTCAAAACCTTCAGACTCCAAAATGACTTCCATCATTTCGCAGATGTCTCGGTTATCGTCTACAATTAATATTTCCACGGTTACGGTTTATTGTTTCTTAGACCAGTTATCCATTTTCCTTTCCAGCACATCCAGCGGCAAGCAACCTTGGCTCAGGACCGCATCGTGAAAGCCGGCCAGACTAAATTTACTGCCCAATTGTTTGGTATATTTCGCCCGCAGCGACGCTATTTTCATGGAGCCGATTTTATAGCTCAGCGCTTGCCCGGGCATCGCCATATAGCGCTCTACCTCTGCGGTCGCTCCGGCCTCGTCATAGGCGACGTTGCCCAGAAAATACGCAATGGCCTGCTCGCGTGTCATCTGTCCCGTATGGATTCCGGTGTCAATGACCAAGCGTACCGCGCGCAGCATTTCATCGCTCAGAGCACCGAGTTTTTGGTACGGATCTATGTAAAGCCCAAGCTCAGGCCCGAGCGATTCGGTGTACAGCGCCCAGCCTTCTCCGTATGCGCCGATCCACCCAAAGCGCATGAACTTGGGAAGCGATGTGTTTTCTTGCTGGAGCGATATCTGATAATGATGTCCGGGAATGGCTTCGTGCAAAAACAGAGATTCCATTCCGCCGGTTACGTTGAAACTTTTCGGATCGGGAATGGGGATGTAGAAAATGCCGTTTCTGCTGCCGTCCGGCGTTCCGGGGATATATTCTGCACTGGCAGACGCTTCTCTGAATTTCTCTGTCTGCCGAATTTCAAAACCTGTCTTCGGCGTATGGCTAAACATGGTGGACAGTCGCGGTTCTATTTTCTCCAATATCGCATGAAATGCATCGGTAATTTGCTTGGCAGTGGAATACGGCATCGCTTTGTTGTCGGTTTTGACAAACTCTAAAAACTCCTCCAATGTGCCGTTGAAACCTACCTGCGTCTTTACCTTTTCCATCTCTTTGCGGATACGCGTCACTTCTTCCAACCCCGTTTTATGAATTTCGGCCGGTGTGCGCTTGGTAGTGGTCCAGCTTCTTACGTAGTAGTTGTAGGCTTCTTCTCCGCCGGGCAAAGCGTTGTAACCGTCGCTGTTGCGTGCGGCGGGCAGATATTCTTCTTCCAGAAAGTCGGCCATTTTATTGTAGGAAGTGATGATGGAGTTTGCG
Source organism: Chryseobacterium sp. (assembly GCA_003852805.1). Lineage (GTDB taxonomy): Bacteria > Bacteroidota > Bacteroidia > Flavobacteriales > Weeksellaceae > Elizabethkingia. The sequence continues at coordinate 718 of RDDY01000061.1, read as the reverse complement.
ATGGCAGCGCGGTACAGCTGGTTATACTTGTTTTTTTGCAACGGCGTGAAGTCCGACGGTATCTTCCGAATAGGACCGAAGAAAATGTTGCGTTCCATATCCTCGGTCACAATTTCGGGTGCCCGCATCTGATCGATCATTCTCACGACGAGCTTCTTCGGCAGCACGCGCCCCGCTTTCATCCCTTCGCGGAAATTTTCGATGGCCGTATTCATCCATTCGGGGAAAGCTTCCATCCGGTTGAGCCAGTTCTGGTAATCTTCTTCGGTTTCAAAAGGCTGGCTCCCCTGCCCGCTGCCCAAGACGGGAAGTTCCAACGGCAGACCGCCGAATTGAGTAAACGGTATCTGCTGCGGATGGTAGGCGTAACGCTCAATCTTGTCTTTCAACTGATTGTCCAAGACATCGTAGATTACCTTACTGTCATCGTCCAGCCGTTGGTAGTCGATGGCTTTCAACTGCTTGCGCGTCGAATTATAAAAAGCAATTTCCTCGGAGATGAAACTTGCGCTTATATTGTTGGGCAGCAAATTGTTGTAGCGCTTGTCGCCTTGTGCGGTTGCTTCCAGTGGATAAAACTGCAGATATTGCTCGTAATAATTGTCTGCAATTTTCCGAATGTCCGCATTTTGCATCGCGGCTTTTTCGGCAGGCACGTCCGAATCTTTTTTACAGGAAACAAGACTGTTGGACAGTGAAACCGCTACAATTAATCCGA
>RDDY01000269.1 GCA_003852805.1 Chryseobacterium sp. | reverse complement strand
TATCTCGATGGGTTTGTACCTGCGGTGGTAGACGGTGAAAAAGTACCGACGCTTGCCTATGTCACTGTTTTCCCCGATGCGCTATTTGAAAAATACAAGGAGCGTTATGATGTGGAAGATCACTGGGTTATGGCCGTCTTTCCCGGTGGTATAAATGCGTTCCGGAACGCAGTGGCCAAAAGAATAAATGTTACCGGCTTTACAGCCTCGGGCGACGTTCTTATTGTGACAAAGTTCAAAGTACTGCCTGATGGCAGCATGAGCGATATCGTATTGGATCCACCGTCCGGCAACCCGGGATTTGACAGCGCAATCTATTCCGGGCTGAGGTCAGTCAAAACAAAATGGACGCCGGCAAAAATTCACGGCGTGCCTGTAAAGACAAATATGAGGATGCCGCTGCAGTTTAACTTTTAACCCGAGCTACTGCGGTCTTGTAAATTAGTGGATTGGAACAGATAAAATAAAAAAGTCTGAAACCCGGTTTCAGAAGCCAACAAGCAACGCCGGAGGCGTATTATTTTTACAACGAAGTCAGACTGGGGCTGATCAAAGAGGAACTGGAGCGCATCGGCTTACCTCAACAATAATATCAACCATTTTTATAAACCTTTGCGGCAGAGGAAGTTGCCGCCATAGTATGACAAATCAGGATTTATTGCAGATTGCAGAGGAATTTGGTACGCCCGTTTATGTGTACGAGGCAGAGAAAATTGCGGAACAGTATGAGAAGCTTAGCTCTTCATTTGGTGAAAAGGCTCGCTTTTTCTACGCCGCCAAAGCTTTGACGAATATCAATATCCTGAAATATGTCAAACAGCTCGGTGCCGGCATCGACTGTGTCAGCATTCATGAGGTGAATTTGGGGCGCAGAGCAGGCTTCGAGCCGGAAGACATCCTGTTTACGCCCAACTGTGTGGACCTCGCCGAGATTGAGGAAGCCATGGCACTGGGAGTCCACATCAATATCGACAACATTTCCATCCTCGAGCAGTTCGGCAATAAATACGGTGACAGTTATCCTGTTTTTATCCGTATCAATCCGCACATCTTCGCCGGAGGCAACTATAAGATTTCCACCGGCCACATCGATTCAAAGTTCGGCATCTCCATCCATCAGCTGCGCCATATAGAGCGGCTCCTGCAGTCCACAGGCGTGCGTGTGGAAGGACTGCACATGCACACGGGGAGCGAGATCAAAGATGTCGAAGTCTTCCTACAGGGACTCGACATCATGTTTGAAATTGCTGAGCATTTCCCTGACCTGAAGTATCTCGACATGGGCAGCGGCTTTAAGGTGCCCTACACAGATGACGATTTGGAAACCGATGTCCGCACGCTGGGCGCCAAGGTGCAGAGAGCGATGGCTGAATTTGAGAAGAGCCACGGTAAGAGTCTGGAACTGTGGTTTGAGCCCGGGAAATACTTGGTCAGTGAGTGTGGTTATTTTATTGTGAAATCCAATGTGATCAAGCAGACCACAGCCACGGTGTTCGTCGGCGTAAACTCGGGCTTCAACCATCTGATTCGCCCGATGTTTTACGATGCCTACCATAAGATTGAAAACCTCTCGAACGCCAACGGCCCCGAGCGCATTTACACCGTCGTAGGACACATCTGCGAAACCGATACTTTTGCTTGGGACCGTAAGCTTAATGAAGTACGCGAGGGCGACTTGCTCGTCTTTCGCAACGCCGGTGCCTACGGCTTCGAGATGAGTTCCAACTTCAACAGCCGCTTGCGTCCGGCGGAAATATTGTGGATGGAGGGGAAAGCTCACCTCATCCGCAGGCGGGAAGTGTTCGATGATTTATTGCGCAACCAAATAGAAGTGCTCTGATGCAAAACGTCGAACGAATCCATTTCGGATTCGTAATTTTAACCTTTCGTTATAGATGATATGCGCCATACAATAAAGAACCTGAAACCCGACTTCAGAAGTCAACAGACAACGCCGGAGCCGTATTACTTCGAAAAAGACGGTTTGCAGATGAAGTCGCTTTACACTGAAGAAGATGCTGCGCCGCTGACCGAAAAATCTTACTCGGCGGGCATTGCGCCTTATCTGCGTGGGCCTTACAGCACGATGTATGTTCAGAAACCCTGGACCATTCGTCAGTACGCAGGTTTTTCTACCGCAGAAGAATCGAATGCGTTTTACCGCAGAAACCTCGCGGCAGGGCAGAAAGGGCTCTCGGTTGCCTTTGACCTGGCTACGCACCGTGGGTACGATTCCGATCATGGTCGCGTGGTGGGCGATGTCGGAAAAGCCGGTGTCGCGATCGACTCGGTTGAGGACATGAAGATTCTGTTTAATGAGATTCCGCTCGATCAGATTTCGGTTTCAATGACCATGAACGGCGCGGTTTTGCCGATCTTGGCTTTCTACATCGTAGCGGCGGAAGAACAAGGCGTGAAGCAGGATCGGCTGAGCGGCACCATCCAAAACGACATCCTGAAAGAGTTCATGGTGCGCAACACCTACATTTACCCACCGGCACCGTCGATGCGGATTATCGCCGATATTTTTGAATATACTTCCAAGAATATTCCGAAGTTCAACTCGATCTCCATCTCCGGCTATCATATGCAGGAAGCGGGCGCCACGCCGGTTCTGGAAATGGCGTACACGCTTGCCGATGGTTTGGAATATGTGCGCACCGGCATAAAAGCCGGCATGAAAGTGGACGATTTCGCGCCACGGTTGTCATTCTTCTGGGCTGTCGGCATGAACCATTTTATGGAAATCGCGAAGATGCGTGCCGCGCGTTTTATCTGGGCGAAATTGCTGACGCAGTTCAATCCACAGAATCCGAAATCATTAGCGCTTAGAACCCACTCGCAGACTTCGGGTTGGAGTCTGACCGAACAGGAACCGTTCAACAATATCACCCGCACCGCGATTGAAGCATTGTCGGCGGCCTTAGGCGGCACCCAGTCTTTGCACACCAATGCATTGGACGAAGCCATCGCTTTGCCAACTGACTATTCGGCGAAGATCGCCAGGAATACCCAGATCATCCTGCAACAAGAAAGCGGCATTACCGATGTGGTGGACCCGATGGGCGGCAGTTACTTGGTAGAAGCATTGACGCAGCAGATGATAGATGAAGCGATGAAGTACATTGACGAGGTGGAGCAGGAAGGCGGCATGACCAAGGCCATTGAAGCCGGCATCCCGAAGATGAGAATTGAAGAAGCTGCCGCGCGCAAGCAGGCGAAAATAGACAGCGGCGAGGAATTCATCATCGGTGTGAACAGTTTTCAATCGACCCAGAAACAGATGCCGATCGATATTCTGGACATTGACAATACTGAAGTTCGCAGAAAGCAGATCGAGCGTCTGGATCAGATTAAAGCTGACCGCGACCAATCGGCTGTTGACGATATTCTGCAACAGTTGAAAACGGCTGCGGGAAAAGGTGGGAATCTGCTTGAATTAAGCATTGAGGCTGCACGCCGCAGGGCGACTTTAGGCGAGATTTCGGACGCATTGGAAGAAGTTTTCGGTAGATACAAAGCCAATATTAAAACCATTCAGGGAGTTTACGCGATGAATGCAGCCAAAAACGAATACTTCGAAAAAGCGGTGAAGCTTGCCCAGGATTTTGAAGACCGCGAAGGCCGCCGCCC
>RDDY01000011.1 GCA_003852805.1 Chryseobacterium sp. | reverse complement strand
CATAAAAACCTTCTAAGGTGGGGAAAATCTCCAAAGTGGGTGGTGCGGTGCGCAGCTCAATAACCTCATCCACCTCAAAGGCTTCTCGCTCAAAGGCAAAATCGCTGTCCAAAGCTACTTATATCGCGTCAAGATTATGACTCCTTCATAATTGCTGCGCTTTGTACCTTGTAAAATAATTGTGTCCTTGTTGTAAAACAGTACTTTGCTATTTTGTTTATGATGGTAGCCGCTAATCGGATTTCTTTCTGTTTCAATACTTACCGTTGAATCATTCACAATAAACCATCTCTCAGGATTATATCTGTCGTCTTTCGGTATGGTATCCAATTTTCGAGTGGTAGCATTGTTTATATATTGAATCTGTCTTCCGTCTTCAAAGAATTCAAATACTCGAAATGGATAAAACGCTTGGGAACAGTGAATACTATCAATACTGTAGCTGTACCATTTCTTGCCGGTTTCGCCCGAGAAAGCTTCTTTTAATCTTTCAGTGCCGCTTTGTTTGCAGGAAAGAATAAAAAAGAATACCATTGAACTAATCGTGAGGATTCGAAATGTCTTCATATTTCGTGGTCTTATAATTTGTTCCATTTACCGTAATACCAATGTTTGCGCCTGTTGTCAAACCTCCTCCCGTATTTACATTTACCCGTACCCCAGCCCTATTTTGATTATACAGGTTCAACATATCGGTATAATTGGTACCATACCTGCTTTCCTTGACATCTGCATTCAAAACATGGTTAACAAAAGCTCTTGCCTGACCGGCCTTGTAATTTCCAGTCGTTCTATTAAAGTCAGAGTGCAGCGCTTCATTTAAATAAACTTTGGAATGATCAATAAAGGTATATCTATTTGAAGGTATATTCTCGTTTTTATGACCAAAACTGCCTCCTTCGTGATTTAAGGTAGATCTGATATTATAGGCATTATCGTAGGTACCCGCATTCAGGGCCTTGGAATTGAAGAAAACATTTCCATTACCTCCTGTATAGGCACTTCCCTTTTCAAATGTACCCACGCCGATGTAGCCCTTGAGCCCTTTCTCGGCTGCGTAATGCGCTAAAATATTTGATACAGCTTTAACCGTTCCTCTACTGCCATAATTTAATTGCGACAATCCAACCGCGCCGGTGTCGCCCTGCAACTGTGACAACCTTGTTGCGGAACTATTGCTGTGAACAACAACATTATTGGTACTCTTATTATCTGTACCGATATAACGCCCGTACTTATTGAAATGGTCGTCAACAGGCGCTCGCCCATCCGGATCGACAAACCTTATCGGATTATTAAAAGCATAATTGTAAGGACTATGACGAGTCATTTTCTCCGCCAGCGGATCCACCACGACCCAGCGTCCAATATCCGCCATGTACATCCTCGCGCCGTAATCATACATCCCTGTTTCCTGCAACTCTTTACCGTTGTACTTGTATTTGCTCCACGGCTGCGCCAGATAAGAGACCAAGTCGCTGTTCAAAAAATTCATCCCGAAGGGGTAATAGTCGTTGGTGTCCAAAACTTCCGGGCCGTTTGAGCCTTTTGCATAAGAGACTCTCACATTTCCAAGGTGATCCCTGTACTGGTAAATGTAGCGTTTATTTTGGTAATCATAAAAACCTTCTGCCGTAGGGAAAATCTCCAAAGTGGGCGGCGCGGTGCGCAGCTCGATAACCTCATCCACTTCAAAGGCTTCGCGCGCAAAGGCAAAGTCGCTGTCCATGGCTTCGCGGCTGCCGACAGCGCTTCCGTTATGGTCGCTCTTGCATTGAAAACCATCCAAATAGTCTATGGTCGTGGTCGTTTGAGAGATGCCTCCTGTGTTTTGTTTCGATACTTTCACACCATCTGCACGATACTTATAACTCAGGCTCTGCAACCTCGGCAATGAAAAATCGTTCGGCAGATTCAGATGATTATAGCCGATGGCTCTGATTTTCTTATCGGGCATGGCCGTCATGTTGCCGTTGGCGTATAATTTTATTTACCGCGACACGGGCGTGACGCTCGCGCCAGCGTGGGGAATTTGTTTATTGTCTTATACAAATAATTCGGGGATCTTGAAATTTTCATCCATTATTTCCCCACTATAATATAAATGTTCTCCTTTTTTGGTTGCACTTGCTGTAACCCATAAATCATCTTTATCAAGATTTTCCCAAGATGATGTTTCCACTAACAACTTTAATGCTTTGTCTTTTGGAATTTCTATATAATTAAGGGGGTTTTTCCAATTTTCATAGAAAAAAGAAACATAATCATTTTCTAAATAAAACAGCAATATTTTTTTAGCAACTTCTAAGTTATTATCATATTTTTCATTAATATCATTGTAAATACAAGGTAAAAGATGTAATAACATAGTATAATCTTCAATAGTTTCCCACAAAACGTCTTTAAATATTTTCCTTTCCATCATCTTCCTATATTTAAAGCAGGGTTACCTCTTAATGGAATTCTTTCTTCAAATGCCCCACTATTATTTAATTTAATATATGGACCTGAATGTAAGGGATCTAAAGACTTCGGATTTCCCGATTCAAGAAGAATTTGATTACGACCACCTGTTGCTGGATCTCCAAATTTAAATCCACCTCCTTTATTAAGACCTCCTAAATAATTAAAATTAGCAGGTATCATACTTGCCGCTTCTCCCATAGAAACTCCACCAGAGGAAAAGTAGTTTGCACTCCTAAACTGCCTAATCCATCTCCAGCAACAGAACCTGTAGTAGATAAAGACAACCCACCTGTAATTCCTACTGCGCCTAAAACAGCTTCTGTAGCAATTGCAGATCCTGCCATCTGAATCGCTATTAAGCCATTGTATGCCAATTGGGAAGAAGGATTCGCAAAAGGATTATCTGGGATTGGTCCTATGGTTGCTGCATTAGGATCATTTGAATTTCCAAAAGCCAATGCACTCATCATTGGACCATTTGCTCCTGCTTGTATCAGAGGGTCTAAATTGGGAGCAATACCCAGTCCACCCAGTAAAGAATTATTAGTATAGGATTTATCAGGATTTAACATCGTGGTAGAACCATCTTGAGTGGTATAAGTTCCTGACTTTCCCAAATAGGTTTCATTTGCACCTGCAGTCGCCTGACTTTTCGCATCTTTGTTCCAATAAACACTGTTGGTTTCAGTGTTGTAAACCCAGTCCTCCCAAAGTCCCGTTGGATCGGTCGCGTTGACCGGATTGTTAAAGCTGTATCTATATGGTGACATACTCGGGCGGCCTTCGCTTAATCCGTCAACAACACCCCACCGTCCGATATCCGGCATATAAAACCTTGCGCCGTAATCATACATCCCTGTTTCCTGCAATTCCTTACCGTTGTACTTGTATTTGCTCCACGGCTGCGCCAGATAAGAGACCAAGTCGCTGTTCAAAAAATTCATCCCGAACGGGTAATAATCGTTGGTGTCCAGAACTTCCGGGCTGTTGCCGTTGCGGGTGAACGACACTCTTATGTTTCCAAGGTGATCCCTGTACTGGTAAATGTAGCGTTTATTTTGGTAATCATAAAAACCTTCTGCGGTGGGGAAAATCTCCAGCGTCGGCGGTGCGGTGCGCAGCTCGATAACCTCATCCACTTCAAAAGCTTCGCGCTCAAAGGCAAAGTCGCTGTCCATGG
>RDDY01000045.1 GCA_003852805.1 Chryseobacterium sp. | reverse complement strand
GTGGACTTTGGATGCCGATGACTTTTTGGAGCGTTGTTTCTGACGATCCATCTCGCGGTCAAAACCCTCTTCATCAATGCTCAAGCCTTTTTCTTCGGCAATGATTCTCGACAAATCTGCGGGGAAACCGAAGGTGTCGTAAAGTTCGAACACTTGCTCTCCCGGCAATTGTTTTTGGTTGTTGCTGAGGGTTTGATTAATGACGGCATCCAAACGCACCAAACCTTGGTCGATGGTTTTCAGGAAAGAAGTTTCCTCTTCGCGGATAACCTCGGTGACCAATTTTTGCTGGCGGCCCAATTCGGGGAAAGTTTCGCCCATTTCTTTTTCCAATACTGCCACCAGCTTGTAGAGGAACGGCTGTTTCATGTTTAGGAAACGGTAGGCGTATGAGATGGCACGGCGCAAGATCCTGCGGATAACGTAACCTGCACCGTTGTTTGACGGCAGTTGACCGTCGGCTATCACAAATGAAACCGCACGAATGTGGTCTGCCACCACGCGAATGGCAATGTCTTTTTCATCAGTCAGGATGCCCGTATATTTTTTACCGCTCAGTTCTTCAATCTTAGAAATCAGCGGCGTGAAGACATCTGTATCGTAGTTGGATTCTTTTCCTTGCAGCGCCATGCAAAGACGCTCGAAGCCCATGCCTGTATCTACGTGTTGCTGCGGCAGGCGCTCTAAAGAGCCGTCGGCTTTTCTGAGAAATTCCATGAAAACGAGATTCCAAATCTCCACCACTTGCGGATGGTCTTGGTTCACCAACTCCTTACCCGATACTTTCTTCTTCTCGTCCTCGCTTCGCAAGTCGACGTGGATCTCGGAGCAAGGTCCGCACGGTCCGCTTTCGCCCATTTCCCAGAAGTTGTCTTTTTTGTCGCCATCCAAGATGCGGTCTTCGGAGATGTGTTCTTTCCAGAAGTTATAGGCATCGGTATCGCGAGCCAGATTCTCGTTATCGTCGCCTTCAAAAATGGTTACATACAGATTTTCCTTCGGGATTTTGTAGACTTCTGTCAAAAGTTCCCAAGCCCAAGCAATTGCATCTTTTTTGAAATAGTCACCGAACGACCAGTTGCCCAGCATTTCGAACATGGTATGGTGATACGTATCTCGGCCCACATCGTCTAAGTCGTTGTGCTTGCCCGATACGCGCAAGCATTTCTGTGTGTCGGCAATGCGAGGACTAACCGGCTCGCGGTAGCCCAAGAAATAATCCTTGAACTGCGCCATGCCCGAATTGCTGAACATAAGCGTCGGGTCATCCTTCAAAACGATCGGCGCCGACGGTACGATGCGGTGTTGCTTGTTTTTGAAAAAATCCAAAAAGGTTTTGCGTATCTCTGCAGATTTCATAGTCTGTGAATAATGCGGCAAAAATACGGAATTTGAGCGTATTGTAAGCCGAAAGCCGCTGCAACGCAATTCCGTACCTTTGGGTTACCAATCGCAAAAATAAAAGTATGACATTAACCGAATTCTCCACCCAACTCGGCGTCAGTGAAGAAGCCCTGAAGCGCTTTATGCAAGAGTTTCAACTGGATATATCAGAATGCCTGCACCCCGACCAGCAGGTAACCGATGATTTTATCCGCTTCGCCACAGAACACAAAGATTTTCTGCAACAGTACGAAGCCGATCTGCTGGAGAAAAAAACCGCCGACGAGATTTCGGAAAAAATAGGAAAGCCGGTGGAAGAGGTGAGCGAGGAACTGAAAACTCCTGCCAATATTTTCCCCAACGGCCGCTACCGCACAAGCATATCCTCCTATGGCATAGATCGAAATTTGGGCGGAGATTATCAATTCATCTACAATTACTTTGATGATAAACGCCGTCACAAACAGCGCGAGTTCATCGGTTTCAGGGATTTGTATTTCTATGCCACCGATATTTTGGCGCCGTTTACGGATGCCGAGATGTCAGCGCAATGGGGAATTGTTCGCCCTGCCGGCATCTTGCTGTACGGACCGCACGGCGCGGGGAAAATCTTTTGGGCCAAAAAAATCGCCGAAATCATAGGTTATGAATTTGTCGAAGTAAACAAGACCTATATCACGCCTTATTTCGACGGCGGCGTCAGGAAAGATTTCCGAGATTATGTGGCGCAGATCGCAAAGCATAAAACGCTTCTCTTTTTCGAGGATCTTGACAAAATGCTTTATCGCAAAACCGACGACGGTTCGTACAACAGTGAAATGGTTAAAGACGTCTTGCTGCAACAGATGCAGAAAGATTTGCAGGAAGAGGTTCTGATTGTCGGCTCGTGCACTTTTCTCAATGATGTAGACGAGCAGCTGTTTGCGCCGGGGCGCTTTGATGAGCAGATACCCGTCTTTCCGCCAAACGAGAACGAGCGTGCGGAGATTGTTGTCAAGTTCTTGTTGGACGGCTTGCACGAGGATTCCGAGCTTTTGAAAATTCTGCGTTGGAACGGCGCCGATAAACAAGCGTTTTGGGAAGACGCCGCGGCAGAGATGAAACTGTTCTCAGTAACCATGCTCCGGGATTTTACCCAAATTCTCAAAAAACGCCTGCGGACACGCTATTACGAGATCCAAAGTCACGAGATAGAAATCACCGAGAAAGTCGTGAGGGTTTTTACCGCCGATGCTGCCGTAAAGCGCACAGATGCTTACCTGAACGAAGTGAGCGCCTTTTTGAAAGATGCCACAAAGAACAGCGGTGAAGATTTCCCCGAACGCATCCGCGCCCTATCCGAAGAGCTGGATACCTTCCGTGCCAAGGAAGTTCCTGCGCGTAAAATCGGTTTTTCTACCGACGGCGAGGACGACGAGAAAAGCTAAACTATATTTTTATTTTTCCCGTATTTTTGTGCGTAAGAAACGATACGGATTTGATTACCAACGACCAAATGAAAGATGCGCAGCGCCGCATCGGAGATTTATACAAATACCTACAGATAGAGCGAAAGAAAATAGAAATCGCGAACGACGAGGAAAAGTCTGCCGCACCCGAGTTTTGGGACAATCCCAAAGAAGCCGAGGCTTTCCTGAAACAGCTGCGCTCCAAAAAGCGATGGGTAGAGGATTATGATGAAATCTTCCACACCTTTGAAGACCTGCAAGTGCTGATGGACTTCGCCAAAGAAGACCCTGATAGCGAGCAAGAGCTGAATCAAATGTTTCCTGCGCTTTTGGAGAAAATCGAAAATCTTGAGTTTAAGAACATGCTTTCCAATGAAGGCGATGAGCTCTCCGCCGTTTTGCAAATCACCGCCGGAGCGGGCGGAACCGAGAGCTGCGACTGGGCCGGAATGCTGATGCGCATGTACATCATGTGGGCAGAAGAACAAGGCTACAAAGTTACCGAACTCAACTTTCAGGAAGGCGACGTGGCGGGTGTAAAAACCGTTACTTTGGAAATAGACGGAGAATTTGCTTTCGGTTACTTGAAAGGTGAAAACGGTGTTCACCGTCTGGTGCGTATCTCTCCGTTCGATTCCAATGCCAAGCGTCATACCAGCTTTGTTTCGGTCTACGTTTACCCGCTGGTGGACGACACTATAGAAATTAACATCAACCCGGCGGATATCAGTTTCGAGACCATGCGTTCATCGGGCGCGGGAGGCCAAAACGTGAACAAGGTAGAGACCGCCGTGCGCCTTCGCCACGCTCCCACGGGCATCATCATAG
>RDDY01000348.1 GCA_003852805.1 Chryseobacterium sp. | reverse complement strand
TGCGGAGAGAGAGGGATTCGAACCCCCGGACCTGTTACAGTCAACGGTTTTCAAGACCGCCGCAATCGACCACTCTGCCATCTCTCCTAAAACCATAATTGGTTTTTTGGTGCTGCAAATATAGTATCTTTTTGTTTCCGGCCAAAGCTTTCTTTTGGAATATTCGGCAATTAAAAGCTTTCTTGTTGATTGTCAAGCGTATTGTTTCTTATGGGAATCCGAAATGTGAATCAGGATCGGGGCCGATCTGAATAATGATTATATTTAAACCTTATTTTTACAAATCAGCATGAAGAACACTTTCTTTACTATTGCCGCTGCCGTAATGCTCAGTTCGTGCGCGGTGTGGCAAAACGACGGTTTCAACACCGCATTCAAAGGCATTACCGCAGATGAACTGCGCACCGATCTGATGGTTGTGGCCTCCGACGCCATGGAGGGACGCGAGACAGGCAGCCCCGGGCAGAAGAAAGCCGGCGAGTACCTCATCGAGCAATACAGGAAAATGGGCGTCGGCCATCCGCCGTCCATGCAAAGTTATTATCAGGCGGTTCCCGCAAGCTTCTTGAACCGGCGCGCTCGCCGTGTGAAGCTGAATGACTCGGAGAACATTTTGGCTTATATTCCGGGTTCTGAAAAGCCGGAGGAAATCATCGTGATCTCTGCACACTACGACCATGTGGGGATGAGCAATGGCGAAATCTATAATGGTGCCGACGACGACGGTTCGGGCACTGTCGCACTCTTGGAAATAGCCGAAGCTTTTCAAGACGCCAAGAAGAAAGGCAAAGGACCGAAGCGTTCCGTTTTATTCCTGCATGTGACGGGAGAAGAACACGGCCTTTTGGGTTCCGATTATTATACGCAAAATCCTGTTTTTCCATTGGCGAACACCGTGGCAAACCTTAACATCGACATGATCGGTCGCGTCGATCCCGATCACAAAATGAATCCGAACTATGTGTACGTCATCGGTTCTGAAATGTTGAGCACGGAATTGAAAGCGATCAGCGAGCGTGCGAACACCAAATACACTTCATTGCTCTTGGATTACAAATACGATGATCCGGCAGATCCCAACCGTCTTTACTACCGTTCGGACCATTATAATTTTGCCAAGCACGGCGTACCGGTAGCTTTCTATTTTGACGGCATTCATGAGGATTATCACAAACCGACCGATACGCCCGATAAAATAGATTACCCTCTGTTGCAGAAGCGCACCCAACTGGTTTTCGCCACCGCTTGGGAGCTGGCCAACCGCAAAGACCGCATTGTTGTAGACAAGAACGAGCACCGTTAATCGCATCCATATAAATACAAAAGCGGCCGATCCTGTTGGATCGGCCGCTTTACATACTATTTGAATTACTTAAAACTTCCAGCCTGCTGTCAGCACAAACGTATTTCTGTTGCTCTTGGTTGCAGATACAATCCCGAGGTCGTTGTTGTTTATTCCATCGTTGAAGTTTCTGCCGCTGGCATATTCTCCGGCAAAGAACGGGTTGCTGTATTCGCCCGAAACATTGCTGAAGGCTGCGTCGATATAGAAAGCCTTGAAGTCGTAACCGAGGCCCGCGCTCAAGGTCTGCCTTTTACCGAGGTAAGCGTCGCCAAAGACACTGCCCGATTCGTTGACATTAACGCTCCTCAGGGTCACATCTTTTATCGGGTTGGATGCAAAACCGTATCCGGCTCTCACGCGCAAGCCATCCAAACGGTATTCGCCGCCGATTTTCAGATCGCTTGTTCCGCTGTAATTGTTCCGGAAGAACGCGTTGAGCTGATCTTCTGCCGCACCGTTGTTGGTAAACTTCGGCTTGGAGATTCCGGCTGTATAGTCAATGTTGAGAGCCAAATTCTTGTTCGGCACAAATGCACCGCTCAGTGTCAACTTTGCCGGTGACGACAAACTGCGCGACTCGCCGTAGACCTCATAATCGATGTTATTGGCTGTGTTGTAGAAATACTCTGTGTAAGCACGATCGATGTTCCACCATGTGGGCGATTCTATCGCCAAGCCCAATCTGATTCCGTTCGCTACTTTACCGATGACCCCTGCAGATAACGAGACACCGTTCGACAATTCCGAATACGGCGTAAACTGCTTGTTGTAGTCGGAATAGGAATTATCGCTTGCCAAGCTCAGTCGGGCAACATCGGCCTGGTCAAAATCCACAGTGTGCATATTCAGTCCTGCACCCACGTAGATTCGGTTGTCGTAATTTCCGCCAACCGTCAAGTTGAGTTTGGTCACATTCCCGACGCGGTCGTAGACATGACCGTCAAACAACAGAGCATCGTTCACTGTATTTCCTCCGCCGTCGGTATAGCTGATCGGCAAATGAATGTCTCTGTCTGCCGGAGTTTTAACGAAACGATCCACATTTCGGTTGGTGTAATTGACCCCGACATTCACAAACTGCCATTTGGACCCTAACATTCTGAACGACGCCACACCGCCCGCCTGAACCAGGTCTGTATTTTTCTGAGAAGTATCGGCCCCAAAGCCGTTCAGCGTGGTTTTTTGCTTATCGTTGACTATTCCCAAGGTAGCGTGAAGGTCGCTTGTAATAAACACTCCCGTCCCCGCCGGGTTTACATCCGAGGCGGTAATATCGCCTCCGATTGCGCCCATCGCTCCGGCCATGCCCATAGAGCGAGCGCTGCCTACCGCTTGGCTGTTGCTGTACAAGTCTACGGTGTTGGTGATTACCGAGACATCCTGTGCCTGCAAGAACATAACTGCTGATACGCTCAGCAGCAGCGTTAATCTCTTCGTCATTTATTTAACTACTAATTTATCTGAATCCTCCTGTTCTGAAACCGCCCGGTGCAGATCCTGAACTGCGCGGCGCACTTTGATAATTGGGCGTGCTGCGCATTTGACCGCTGTTCCAATCCGAATTGGAACGGAAGTTACCGCGCTGTTGCTCCCACCCTGTGTTGCGTTGCGGCGCTTGGTTGCGGTATGTATCAGGACTGCGGTTCACGCCGTTGCGGAACTGTGTGCTGCGGAAACCGCTGTTCTGCTGACGGATGCCCGGTGCCACTGCCGATGAACGGTTGGTGTTGCCTGTGCGTATTCCCGCAGGACCGCCGAAGCCTGTATCTACACCGCTCTGCTTGCGTGGCAGCGGTTGCGCGTAATAGTAATTGTAATACGGTGAATAATAACCGTAGTAATAAGGGCTGTAATAACCGTAGAACGGACTATAGAACCCGTAATACGAACTGTACCAAGGAGAACCGAAACCGTAGTTGAAACTGCCGTACCAGCCGCCATACGGGAAGCCGTAGCCAAAGCCCATGTACGGACTCCAGCCGTAAGGATATCCGTAATAATCCCAGCCGCTGTACTGCGTTACGGTTCCTGTATAGGTGCCCCAGTCGGAGTCACTGACAGATTGTCGGCGATTGTTGAGGATACGCTGTCTCTCATGCGGAGTGACCGTCGTATAATCTTCGCCGTAATAATCGCCCACTCGCGACCGATCTGCAACCGCCGGCATGGTGTCGTTGTACGGATCATAATACGCTCCGTCCGTCTCGGAGTAACCCCCGGTCTGAATCACGCAGGAAGTGGCCGTAAGACCGATGCCCACCGACAGCAGACCGCCGCGTAACAGCCGACTCAGACGGTTTTTATATCTAAAGCTTTTCAT
>RDDY01000037.1 GCA_003852805.1 Chryseobacterium sp. | reverse complement strand
GTTTTTGGCGGGTATTTCTTGACGAACAATACGCGCAACAATCTTTTTGATTTCGGCACATCGCATGTTTCCAACTATGCGTTCAGTTACGGATTGCTCGGCCAATCTGCCACCACGGGCGTTCTCTCGCAGCAATTCATTTTAGCCGAGGGCGGTTTCAAATCCAATTTCAAGACCTTTGCGAATCAATGGATCGCCTCTACCAATGTAGATTACGGCATCTGGAAAATGTTCGGTGTTTATGCCGATGCGGGCGCTTACAAAAACAAGCACGAAAAAACACAATTTATCTGGGATAGCGGCGTGCATGTGAAAGTGATCCCCGAGTTTTTGGAAGTGTACCTGCCCGTGCAATCGTCGTTGGGATTTGAGCCGTCGCTTTCCAATTACAGCTCAAGGATCCGTTTCACGCTGAACCTGAATTTGGGCGCGGTCATCTCCTATTTTCGCCGCGGCCTTTATTAAGGCTTCACGAAAACCTGGTAACCGTACGCCGACATTCGGAAAGACCTCTGTTGAGAAAAGTCGCGTGAAGTGTTCTCAAAAACGCCGCTGAAACGCCCGTTCAGATTTTCATCGTCAATTGTGAAAGTCAAGTCCGAATCGGCCGACAGGTTAAGCACGACCAAAACTTCATTTTTTTCGTGCTTACGCAGATAAGCGAGCACTTTGTCGTCTGCAGATGTTTTCAATACGGTTGTAGATGCCGCCGGATCGCCACCGCGCAGGGCAGGATTTTGCTTCTTGAGCGTGAACAGCGTCTTGTAGAAATCGGCCATTTCATACTGTCCCGTCCACGGTATCGGGTCTTTTTCAAAGAATTCCAAACGCTTGGTTTTCAATGGTAACTCCTGGGCGTTATAGACCAGCGGAATGCCGTTCCAAGTAGCGCTGAACACCGCCAGAGCATGAGCCATGTCGCCGTATTTCTCATACTCGGTGCCGTTCCAGGTATTTTCATCGTGGTTGCTGGTGAACCAGGCGCGCATACTTTCGTCGCCCAAAGCAGAATATTGCGCGAGCAGCTTCCGCAAATCGGACAGCGGCAGTTTATTTTGATAAAAATCTTTCGTCAGGTGCATCCATCGCCAAGTATAGCTTGCGTCAAACACGTCGCCGTAACCGGGATTGTCCAGTTCATCGTATTCGCCAAGGAAAAACAGCGGTCTTATTTTTTCCAACTCCGGGCGCGCTTGCTTCCAGAAATCGAGTTCTACCCACGCGGCCAGATCGCAGCGGAAACCGTCGATATTGCCTTCGGTCACCCAATACTTCATGGCCTCTATCATCGCCTGGCGCATTTGGGGGTTGCCGTAATCAAGCTCTATGATATCGTCCATTCCCTCGGCAATTTTAAAGTTGCCGTTTTCGTCGCGCAAGTAATATTCGGGATGGGTTTTCGTCCAGACATGATCCCAGCCGGTATGGTTGGCCACCCAATCGATCAGCACTTTAAAACCTAAATTGTGGGCTTCTTTGACCAAGTGCTTGAAATCTTCCATTGTCCCGAACTCAGGGTTGATGGCTGTATAATCTGCCGCCGCATACGGACTGCCCAGCGTGCCTTTTTTGTTTTGCTGTGCAATGGGCGTCACAGGCATCAGCCAAATCACTTCCACACCCATGGCTTTTAATCTCGGCAACTCTTTCTCAAAAGCACGAAAGGTCCCTTCAGGAGTGTATTGACGGATGTTTACTTCGTAGATGTTGGCAGAGTGCTTCCAGCCCAGGCTTGGATCAGATTTCATAACGGTCGAGGTTGTATTGCAGGAAAACAGCAGGGCGGTAAGACCGATGCCGAGTAAAACTTTTTTCATGACGATGGAGATCAGGACCGGGAATTTACAAACAAAAAATGAAAAAGGCCGCTGTTAAACGGCCGAGTGTTTGGGTTGAAGTATGCTACAGATTATCCAAATCTTCGTCATCGTAGTAGTCGCCACCGAATTCGTCATCGTCGAATTCGTCATCGTCTTCACCGGTAAAGTCGCTATCGAGGTCTGCATCGAAGTCGTCGCTGACGTGTTGAGCAGGTTTCCTATTGACCGAACTTTTGGTAGGCGCCTTCAACGGAACGCTGCCGAAACGGTAAACGGTGATGGGATAGTTGACCGCTTTTTTCTCCTCGGAAACCTCTATCAGTTCACAGAAAAACTCCCACAAATCTATGAAGCCGTATTTGAAAAGCATTTTTGCGCCTTTCTCGGGGAAGCCCTCGCTGAGGTAGATATCGGACATGATCTCGCCGTCACCCTCATCTGACATATCTTCCAGCGGAATTGCACGCTCCTCGCTCCACTCTTCATCCGAGAAATAAAACGAAGACAACTCATCGCCCGGCAGGCTGAACGCGCTTTTTATACCCAAATGCAGATTCCACAGGGTTTGTTTTTCACGGATTTCTATGTCGCGGAAAACGCTGTCTTTAGTATCTAAAATTACTCTGATTTTGTAAATCATGGTTCTTGGTTACTGTCCTTTTTTGTCGTTTTTGATTGAGATGGATTGCCGATTAGGCGGCTGCAAATATAAAACAGCGAAACCGGATAAACCGGCTTTTTACTGAAAAAGATTTACTTACATTTCAGCCCGCATTTACCGCGCAAGATCAAGGTTGAATGCAAACTGTGTGCCCTCTAAATAGACGCTGCGCACCTCTATCGGCTGCCGATGCGCTTCTAAAATGTGCTTGACAATGGCCAGCCCTAACCCCGAACCGCCCACGCGCCGACTGCGACTGGATTCCACACGATAGAAGCGTTCAAAAATGCGCGGCAGATGCTCGGGTGTTATCCCCATGCCGTTGTCTCGGATGATAATATTTGCCTGATCCTCGCTGGCTGTCACTTCTACGGAAACAACGGCGCGGTCTCGGTTGGCGTAATGGATGGCGTTGGCCAACAGATTGACGAGTACCTGCCCTATTTTCTGCCGATCTGCCCGTACCCAAACACTGCCGATCACTTCCAGACGCAAGGCGGCGCCGGCATCATCGGCTTCGAGTTCCAACAGTTCGAAAGTCTCGCGAATCAATTCAATCAAATCGAAATCGGTCAGTTGCAGATTGATCTCACCGGCCTCCAAACGGTTTACCATATCCAGATCTTGAACAACGTTCAGCAGTCTGTCCAAAGAAATGCTGATGCGGTCCAGATAACGATCCCGGATGCGCAGATCTTCCACGCCACCCTCGCGCAAGGTTTCTACATAGCCTTGCATGGAGAACAGCGGCGTTTTCAGTTCGTGAGAAATGTTGCCCAGATATTCACGCCGGTAGACTTCCATCGCTTTCATCATGTCGATACGCGACTCGCTCTCTTTGCTGATCCCGGATATTTTTTCGCTAAGTTCCACGAAGTTTACCGGTTCGGTTCGGTAGCCGTCGCCCTTGGGCAATGCACGGCTGATTCTGCGGATCTGACGGCGATCATAGCGTCGGAACAAAAGTGAAATTACCAGAAGAGAAACCACGAAGATAAGCGCCAAAGCAAACGCCAGCACAATATAATATCTGCCGGATACCGAGCTGTTGAAGCGGCTGTACCATTCAAACACCCCAGCCACCGCCACCATCAGCAGTGTAAGAAACAGCGCGGCAATAACCTTGGTAGAATCTATTTTCACTTTACGATGTTGCGTCTGCCATCAACTGATAGCCGATTCCTTTCAGCG
>RDDY01000358.1 GCA_003852805.1 Chryseobacterium sp. | reverse complement strand
AATCAAGATCGTGCATATAAAGCAGGACAAGTAGATGTGAGAATCTTTTTGAATGGCAAAGAAATTTCGAAAGAGGAAATGGAGCGTCTTTCCCCCGAGATGATCGAAGCGATAAATATCACGAAACAAGGTAAGGATCAGGGCACAATTAACATTTACACCAAAATAAAATGACAAGACAATTCAGCTTTTTAATGCTGCTTCTATGCACCGTTGTCTATGGTCAAAACCAGCGCTTCGTATACGAGTATCGTTTCATCCCCGATTCTACCGAACGAGAGCAGATAAAAACCGAAATGATGCATCTGGATGTTTCGCCCAAGAGGTCCACGTTTTACAGCTATCAAGCTTTTAAAAACGATTCGCTACTGAAAGACCAAATCGCAAAGATGAAACCGATGGATGGTATTGCGGCACCGATCAGCGTGAAAACCGCAGGCGGCCGAGCGCTTGTGAAAGATGAGGTTACCAAAACTTATCCCGAATTCGTCACAACCTTGCATGCGAAGGTGGGCGTAGACAGGTATGCTGTGACAGACGCGCGACCCATGCAGTGGAACATTTTGCCGCAAGAGGAAAAGGTGGGCGAATGGCAAGCTCAAAAAGCTACCACGGAAGCGTTTGGCAGAAAGTGGATCGCTTGGTTCAGCACAGATATTCCGTTGCAGGACGGCCCGTATAAATTCAGAGGATTGCCGAGGCTGATCGTCAAATTGCAGGACGATACCGGTTCACACGTTTTTGAACTCAAGGCATCGCAAAAAATAGCTGCAACGGCCGATAGCGGTCGCGAGAGTTCCGGCCAACGGGAAACGGAGATCAGTCATGAAAGATATAAAAAGCTCTTGGCTGATTACCGTAAAGATCCCAATGCATCGCTGCGTCAATTGATGGCGGGCGGCAATGTCAAGATCAGAACCTCGGACGGAAATACCGATATCGGTAAAATCATGCGCGACCGAGAGCAAGCGCTGCAAAAGAAAATGGAAAAAGACAATAATCCCATAGAACTGGATTTGCTGAAGTAACCCGAGACTGCTCAAAAGAGCAGTCTTTTTTATTCAAGGTTAAAATCGGTGCCGCAGGGTGCACTTTTGTCAGGCGGAACACATCTATATAGTACCGGGGTAATTACGCAATTACATTTACCAAAACAGTAACAGCGAATTCCTCTGTCATTTCGGAGGGATCTATGGTGCAATAAGAAACCGTCTGGCTTCTTGCAGAATGACAAGGTGCGGTTTCACAGCTTCTAACATTTGATTCAAATATTCCTCAATGTTTTATCTTTGTTCCTCACTCAAAAGATAAATAAATGAGAACCTACGCGGATATACCGGAAGAAAACTCCACGCTCGAAAATTCTAAAGTAATATTGGTAACGGTGCCTTACGACGGCACATCGACTTGGGGAAAAGGAGCTGACAAAGGCCCGGAGTTGTTCTTGGACGCCTCCGAGAATATGGAACTGTATGATATCGAAACAGGTGCCGAGCCTTACTTGGAAGGCGTTTATCTGGCCGGCGAAATCACCGAGGACAGTACGCCCGAGGCAATGACCGAAGCAGTTTACCAAAAGACGAAAGAACTGCTGCAGCATGACGATAAGCTGTTCACCCTATTCGGCGGCGAGCATTCGGTTTCCATAGGGTCCATCCGCGCGGTGGGCGAGAAGTTTGAGAATCTTACCGTGTTGCAGTTGGATGCGCACACAGACCTTCGCCCCGATTTCCACGGCAGTACCAGCAATCATGCCTGCGCCGTCTACGAGGCTTCGCAAAAACACAACCTTGTTCAGGTTGGTATCCGCTCGATGGATGCGGAGGAAATGCAATATGTGCCGAAAGATCAATGCTTTTGGGCGCACGAAATCCACAAGAACCCGAACTGGATAGACGACGTATTGGCCAAGGTGGAGGGCAACGTTTACATTACCATCGATTTGGATGCGTTTGATCCGTCAATCGCACCTTCCACCGGAACTCCCGAACCGGGCGGATTGCAATGGTACCCGACGTTGGAGCTCTTGAAGAAAGTTTTTGAAAAATGCAATGTGGTCGCCTTTGATATTGTAGAACTTATGGATTCGCCGATGGTCAAGCCCACCGCTTTCTTGGCTGCAAAACTCTACTATAAAATGCTTGCGTACTACCACACGGCGAAAAAGGCGCAGTAATTGCTATAAGTTGCGTGCTGCGCTTTGCAGTTATTTTTATATTTACAATTGACTAAACCAATCTGTTATTTCTATGAAAAAAATTGTTCAAACTGCTGTTCTGGCATTGCTGGTTTCCACGGCAGCTGTTTCTTGTAAGAAGAAAAACAACGATGCAGAATTGCAGGCAAGTACCGCATCGGTTATTGCCACGCATCCGGGCGCTTCGGTAGAAGTGGTTGACGGTGTTGCGCACCTGAGCGGGGAATTTGCCACTCCGCAGGAACGCGACAACATGATTAATTCTTTAAAAGCCATTCCGGGCATAAAGAGCGTGCATGACATGACCACTTTGGCTCCGCCGCCGGCACCTGTAGAGACCACATCTGCGGCAGCGCCTGACAATGTGCAGAAAATCAATGATGCGTTGAAAGATTATCCCGGCGTTACCGCTACCGAGAAGAACGGTGAACTTACCATCACGGGCGAGGTAAGCAGAGAACAGGCGCGCCAGATCAAAACATCTGTCGACGCGATGCATCTGGGCAAAGTCAACTATGATTACATTGTAAAGTAACGCGCTATGAGTTTACAAGAAAAATATGCAGAGGTTGTAAATGCAGCCAAAAGCGCAGGTGTTGACAACTTAAGCGTACAAGAACAAAACGGAATTTTATACGTGTCGGGGAGCACCAATTCTTCATCCGTGAAAGACAAAGTGTGGGATGCGTTGGGCCGCGTCGACCCCAATTATTCTGCCTCCGACATCAATTTGGATATACAGGTTTCCGGATTGGCTGCCGGTGCAAACCTTACCGTCAATACAGAATCATCTAATCTGAATGTGAGACAGTCTCCGAATACAGAGGCAGCCATTGTAGGCAAAGCCGGAAAAGGCGAAATGGTGACGCTGGTAGAGCAAACCAACGCAGAATGGTGGCTGATCAAAACCAAAGACGGCGTTCAGGGTTACGCTTACTCGCGTTATCTGCGCGCATAACGATCATTCAATCACAACAAATCAGGTTTCCGCAAGGAAACCTTTTTTCTTTCGCACGGCTGAGCAGTTAAAAAAAATTATATTTGCACATATCCAAAAAATTTATGAAAGGGCAGAATAAACTATTTTTTGCAATCATCATCGCGCTGATTGCGGGCGTTATAGCCGGCGGGGTGGTCCACACACAATATCCCGAAAGCATTGACGGCTTCTCGGAGAACATAAAACTCTTGGGCACCATCTTCATCCGTTTGGTACAGATGATTATTGCGCCGCTGGTTTTCACAACGCTGGTGGTGGGTATTGCAAAGATGGGCGACATGAAAATGATCGGCCGCGTAGGTGTAAAGGCGATGCTTTGGTTTATTATTGCCTCATTCGTATCCTTGGTTATCGGTCTTATTTTGGTGAATTGGATGGAGCCGGGCAAAGTAATGCAACTGCCCATCGACCAGGTAAGGGGAGCCGAGGATATTGTAAGCAACAGCAGCAAAGGTTTTTCCCTGGCAGAGTTTGTCAACCA
>RDDY01000004.1 GCA_003852805.1 Chryseobacterium sp. | reverse complement strand
ATGATTAAGGATAAACAGACGGTTATGGTAGATGCGTTACGAGAAAAGAGTATGTCCTTCGCCATTGAAATTGTTGAACTATACAAGCGGTTATCCTTGAAGAGAGAATATGTTTTGAGCCGCCAATTGTTGAAAGCGGGCACATCGGTGGGTGCCAATCTGCGAGAAGCCAAGAACGCACAGAGCCC
The DNA here is from genome assembly GCA_003852805.1 of Chryseobacterium sp. Lineage (GTDB taxonomy): Bacteria > Bacteroidota > Bacteroidia > Flavobacteriales > Weeksellaceae > Elizabethkingia. Next base: position 3,494 of record RDDY01000004.1, on the reverse strand, counting down.
GATGGACTTCATCAGCAAAAATGCCATAGCTCAGAAAGAGTGTGATGAAACTTTATATTGGTTGGAATTGTTGTATAAAACAAACTACATCAGTGCATCGGAATATGAGCATTTGGCGAGCCAGGCAGATGAGCTGCTTCGGATGATTCGCAGTACTATCCTGACAAAGAAAAAGAATCTCGGCATTCAATAGCAGCCGAGCGGAATAGTTCATCCTTCATCCTTTATAATTAAGTGAAACTCCTGATCGTCATCCCCGCCCATAACGAAGAAGAGAACATTCAACTCTGTCTTGAATCATTGGCGAACCAGACTTTCCGCAGTTTTCGCTGCATTGTGGTCAACGACGGTTCCACAGACTCCACTGGCAAAATTGTGGAACAGTTTAGGGCAAATGATCGCAGGTTTCAACTTTTGAACCTGGGCGTTTCCGAACATCAACCGGGGGCAAAGGTCGTCCGCACTTTCAACAAGGGTTTAGAAACTGTGGACGTCGATCAATTCGATGTCATCTGTAAATTCGATGCAGATATTATTTTTCCCGGCGATTACCTGGAAAGAATTGTCGAGGCTTATAACAACAATCCAAAAGCGGGAATGGTTTCTGGTCTGGTCAGCATCGAGAAGGGTGGCGAATGGGTTTTCGAAAATCTGTCGTCAAAAAACCATGTGCGAGGCCCCATAAAGTCGTATCGCAAACAATGTTTTCTGGATATGGACGGTCTGCTGCCGGTCCTTGGCTGGGATAATATCGATGTCATGCTCGCACAGATGCATGGTTGGGAGGTGGTAACCATTAAAGGTTTGTGGGTCAAGCATTTGCGGCCGACTGCCTACAAATACAAAGCGCAAAAAGCTGAGAAACTCGGTGAATACTTTTACAACATCGGCTTAAGTCTGCCGTTAGCTGTAATTTCGTCAGCGAAGTCGGCAATTAAAAATCGATCGTTTTCTGAATTTTTAACGACGATAAAATCTTTCCTTCGACAGAATAAAAAAAGAGAACTCTCGGCCGACGAAATACGTTACATCCGAAAACTTCGCTGGCGGGAAATGTTCAAAAAAATAAGTTTATGAAGAAAATTTACAGCCTCGCCTTTGGCTTTTTGTTGGTCGGTTGCGCGATGAAAAACAGCAAGCAAACAGCAGATTTAATCCTCCATAACGCCAACATCTATACCGTCGATGCACAATTCTCGAAAGCCCGTGCAATGGCTGTTGCTGATGGGAAAATATTGGCCGTCGGCAGCGACGCTGATATTCTCAGTAAATATTCTGCAAAAGAGAAAACTGATCTAGAAGGGCAAACTGTGGTTCCAGGATTCATCGACGCGCACGCACATTTTTTCGGTTACGGCAGTTCCCTACAACAAGCTAATCTGCGCAATGCAAAATCTTGGGACGAGATACTGCAGCGTCTTTCCGATTTTGCCAAAACCCATCCGGAGGGCTGGCTGCTCGGTCGCGGTTGGGACCAAAACGACTGGCCGGGCAAGCAGTTCCCGACCAGGGAAAAGTTAGATGCGATGTTTCCCGACCGTCCGGTTTATCTGACCAGAATCGACGGTCATGCGGCGATTGTCAATACAAAAGCATTGCAGATTGCCGGTTTCAATGAAAATTCTAAAATCAGCGGCGGCGATTTTATCAAGGACAATGGAAAACTCAGCGGTGTACTGATCGACAATGCCAAGGATAAAATGTCGTCGTTCATCCCGGCACCGAACGCAAGGCAGGTTGCACAGATTTTCCGCGAGGCGCAGGATAGCACTTTCAGCGTCGGACTGACCACAGTTGTTGATTGTGGGCTGGATTATGACCTGGTGGAGACCATTGAAAAAATGCAAAAGGACGGCGAGCTGAAAATGCGCTTGGATGTCATGCTTGGCGATTCGCAGAAAAACATCGACTATCTGATAAAGCGTGGCAAAATCAAAACGCCGAGATTGCAGGTACACGGTTTCAAATTCTATGGCGACGGGGCGCTCGGCTCGCGCGGCGCCTGTCTGCTGGCCGATTATAGCGATCAGAAGCATCACCGCGGCTTTATGCTTTCCGACATCAGCCATTTCAGAAAAATGGCGAAAATCATGCACGATAACGATTTTCAGATGAACACCCACGCCATCGGCGACTCGGCAAACCGTGCGATATTGGAGGTTTACGCTGACGTTCTGAAAGGCAAGAACGACCGTCGCTGGCGGATAGAACACGCCCAAATTGTAGATAAAAACGATTTTGATCTGTTCGGTAAATATTCAATAGTTCCGTCGGTACAGCCTACCCACGCCACTTCGGATATGTATTGGGCAGGTGAGCGGTTAGGAGCGCAGCGGCTGAAATATGCTTATGCTTACGAGGATTTGTTGAAACAGAACGGCTGGCTGCCGCTGGGCACAGATTTCCCAATCGAGGAAATCGACCCAATGCTGACTTTTTATGCTGCGGTTGTCAGAAAGGATTTCAAAGGTTATCCCGCAAACGGTTTCCAGACAGAAAATGCTCTGACGCGCGAACAGGCGTTGCGCGGCATGACGATCTGGGCGGCGAAAGGCAGTTTCCAGGAAAATGAAAAAGGCAGTCTGGAACGCGGCAAATTTGCAGATTTTGTGATTTTGAATCAGGATCTGATGACGGTTCCCGCAGATCAGCTGCTGAAAACCAAGGTACTGGCGACTTATCTTAATGGCGAAAAAGTATATCAACGTTGAAGCGCATCGCCTACATAGAACTCGATACCCACGCGGAAATCGCTGCGTCGTTCGTGGCGCTGACCCGCGACATGGAGGCTATAGAGTGCGACTATTTTTTTTCAACAAAAATTCTCGACCGCTTGAATCTGCCGTCGGACATCAAAGCAACCGAGAGCACTGCGACCACAATTGTCGGACAGTTACAACGCCGGTCGTACGACCTTGTCATCATCGGAACGGTTCACCGTTATTTTAATGTGTTCAAGAAGATCACTCAGAAATTTCAAACGGCGATTATCGTTCATAACATCAATTTCTCGCAAACAAAACCATTCCAGTTACTGCTGAACGTCTTTAAAAAAGAAACAGCTTACCGTTTAAAACTGTTGTTGAAAGAAGGTTTGCTGCAAGCGCCGAATTGCTGCAAAAGCGCACAACTGCTGGTGCTCGATGAACAGCTTTGTCGCGAGAATCCCAAGCTGCCGTTACAATATCTGCCCGTATTTTTCAATCTGCCCTTTGAAAAGCCGCGCGAAAAAGTGATGCGCATCAGCATTCCGGGGATGGTGTCGCAACAACGACGAGATTATCGATCGGTATTGAAGAAATTAAAACAGTTCAAAAAGCCCGAAAACTTCCATTTCGTTTTCTTGGGAAAAGCTTCGGGTGAAGAATTGAAACAGTTGAAAACTGCTGCAACAGAGGTTTCGCCGGAACTCGGATTTACTTTCTTTGATTCTCGATTGTCGCAGGAGACTTTCGATGAATGGATGATGATGAGCGATCTGCTCTGGTGCCCGA
>RDDY01000332.1 GCA_003852805.1 Chryseobacterium sp. | reverse complement strand
CAAGCGTCGGTACTTTTTCACCGTCTACCACCGCAGGTACAAACCCATCGAGATATCTGAAAACCTCCTTTGTCAACGAGGCTGCGCACGGGCTTTCCTCAATGATGCTTTGGTCTTCGTCACGGACAAATTTTATATTCGCATCGGGGTAAACCACAAAGCGCTGCGTGTACAATTCTTTCTTATTATCGCAAGGTTTGAGATTTTTTTGTCTAAGTATCTCATGAAATTCTTTGAAGAATTGCTTATTGCCGCCCTCGTACCAATTCTGGCCCTCGGGATATTTATCCAAAATCTGCTGCGCACAAACGGCAGCAGCAATAAAAGTCGTCAAGAATAAAGTTATCTTTTTCATCTGTTTACTATTGTTCAAGCTTTATTTGTCGGGTAACGGCTGTCTTTGCAGTTCTCCTTTTACAAGTGACATTTTCATCTCGTCGATGAAGAAATCGGGTGCGCTGTTAACCTGTATCATAAGACGGCTGACCTTGTCGCGTGAAAGAATCTGATGATGAAGTTCGAAATATCCGCAACCCAAAAGTTGCCCCTCATCCACCACCAAGAATGACTTTTCCCCAATGTTACGTCCCTCACCGATGAACAGACCGTCTTTGGCATTGAAAAAATCAGGCGGCAGTTCTCTTTCCCGGATCACTTCCAGAAGTCGTTTTCCTTGATTGAAAGTGCGAAAACGCATCAAAGGTTCATCGTCTTTGCGTGCGGCAGTGCGTTCCAAGAAATAACGGTCGCCGTTCAAGTATAGACCGACGGGGTAACGCTTTTGCATTTTCTTGCCTTTGGCGTACATCATCAGTTCGGCAATCAGTCGCGTCCCTGTAAATTCGTATGTAATGCGGGCCGTATTGTTTTGCAGTTTTTCCCACCGCTTGTTTCCCGAAGCGAAGATCTTTTGAGCCGCGCGATAAATGCCGTCGACATAATCAAAATACAGAATCTTCCCCTTTGCATCATGGAAATAAATCAACCCGCTGTCGGCCGGCAAATCTTCTATGAGGCGGCGGCTGCGCACTGCATAATTGTCCACCGAGTTTTGCTCTCGCCGGGCGCTCAGTATTTCTTTATCGCTGTCCTTTGCCATCATCAGCCGGAAGAGGTCCAGCGTGGCGCGTGCATCGCCGGCAGCGCGGTGGTGCTCGGTCATGGGCACACCGATGGATTTGCAGAGCTTACCCAAAGAATAACTCGGTTCGCCGGGCAACAGTTTTCTCGCCAATTCAATGGTGTCCAGCGTTTCTTTCTCGTAATCGTAACCCAAACGGCGGAAAGATTGCCGCAGCATACGGTAATCAAACTCCACATTGTGACCCACCAAAACGGCACCGTCGGTTATTTCCACAATACGCCGCGCCAATTCATGAAACTTCGGGGCGGTTTTCACCATCTTCTCGGTGATGCCGGTCAGCTTGCGTACGAAAGGCGTAATCGGCCCTTCGGGGTTGACCAAGGAGATGAACTGATCTACGATGCGGTGACCGTCAAAACGGTAGACGGCAATTTCTATGATGGATTCTTTGCGAAACGGCGCTCCGTCTCCTTCTATATCTAAAATGCAATACAAAAATCGGTTGGTTTAAATACTCTGCTTTGCAAGAGTTTTTGAATGGTTAAAATTATAAAAAGTATCGGTAAATCGGTTCCGGTCTTAAAATGGCATATCTCTATGCATCGGCAGATTGCGTCTGCCCCCCTGAACCTGTATTACCTGAAACTATTGAAAACAAATACCTATGAATCGAGAAAAAATAATTGAAGCCATTTCCGAAGAGTTGCAAAAAAGCCTGAAGAGCCTGCAAGACCGCGTGAACACAGTAGATGACGCAGCCGATTTGGACGAAGAAGCCGTGCGTGATTACGATGACTTCTCGCAGCAAGACCAATATTCGGATACGCGGCACTTGCTCACTCGTCAATTGCACGCTGCCGAGAACGACTTGGCCAACGTAAAGAAATATGCGGAAAATTCATACGACAGCGTGGCGCCGGGAGCCATTGTCATAACCGATGAGCGGATATTTATGGCCGATGTGTCGTTTCCGCCTTTTGAAATCGACGGAAAGCAAATTGCAAGTTTTTCCACCGAAGCTCCCGTTTATCAGGAGAACGAGGGCAAACAAAAAGGCGACACCTTTGTCATGGGCGACCAAGAGATAAAGATTGAAAATATCCTTTAGCGGAGAGCGGCCTACGGAAGGTCGCTTTTTTCAATAAACCCGGCCAAGACATCGGTCAGGGTGTTGACATCTACCGTCCCCGAGTGTTGCCAAACAATCTCACCGTTTTTGAAAACGAACAATGCCGGCACTCCACGAACGCCGTATTGTGCGGCGATTTGCGGATATTGATCCACATCTATCATTACGATGCGCGCCGCGCTGCCTACTTTTTCTTTGACCGAATTGAGCACAGACGCCATTACTTTGCACGGATTGCACCATGTGGCAAAAAAGTCGATCAGAACAGGTCTGTCGGAGTTTATGATTTCTTGAAACTTAGCGGACATCTCTGTTCTCTTCCATTTCCTCTTTCACTTCTTTCCAAGTGCCGCCGTTCCGCACATTTTTAATTCCGGCCTCATCCAAGATCTTTTTGGCCTTTCCGGCTTTGTTTCCCGTTCGGCAGAAGACCACGACATTTCCTTTTCCTCGGAACCGATCGATATTTTCGGGCAACACCTCTATCGGTATGTTGACCGCACCGGGCACGCTTCCTTCTGCAAACTCCTCAGGGGTGCGTACGTCTACGAGGAATGCATCTTTTGTAGCGGAGCCAGTGTCTTGTACGGCGCAGGCACTTAACGTGAAGACGAGTAGAAGTGCAAATATTTTAAACAGTTTTTTCATCGGTACTTTATTTTAAGACACATGACCGGATCATACGGGATTTGTTGTTCTCGATTTTGTGACTTTGTCAATACGGTTAACCTCTCCCGATTTTCGGAGCAATCCTGAATTCTCGTGGAAGTTTTCTTGAAACTTCCCCATTCCAACATTTTCCCGCTTCCTGTCTGCAGCTGATACAATCACCTCAACGATGCTAACGCCAAAGGTAAGTAAAAGATCATCGATCATCTGAACTGTAGCAATTCTTTAACAATTGGCTTTAATTGCAATCGAACGCATTGTGTAACAAAGCTCGTCAAGCGCTTACTTATCTTTCAATGAAACTTTGACCATGCAAAAAATTTTATCGTTTTTCTTGACCTTGTGCTGCGTGTTTATATTTGCGCAAAAGAGTGTCTCGGGACGCATTACCGATGCGCAGAGTGCCGCGGTGGCCGGTGCCAGCGTAACGGTGGAAAACCCCGAGAACTCAGTAATCATAGCCTACGCAATCTCCGACTCCAAGGGCAATTACAAGCTCACCTTCAACTCTACGCTCGACAAAGTACGGGTCAGGGTAAAGGCTTTCAACCAAAAAACGCAAAGCCGCGAGGTAAGCAACGCCGACCAGACACTGAATTTCAGCCTGACATCCGATGTAACCGAGATTCAGGAAGTAACTTTGAAGACAAAGCTCATCACCAAGCGCGGCGATACCATTACCTACGACCTTAAATCATTCGAGAGCAAAAGCGACCGCACGCTGGCGGATGTTCTGAATAAAGTGCCCGGGATGGAGGTGGCCGCGGACGGATCGGTGCAATATCAGGGAAAACCGCTCGCCAAGTTTTATGTGGAAGGAAAAGACCTGATGGAAGGCGGCTATGGCGCGCTC
>RDDY01000368.1 GCA_003852805.1 Chryseobacterium sp. | reverse complement strand
GTTGGCAACAATGGCTTCGGGATTCGGGAAAATATTGCGGTTGATTTTCTGCAATACGTACTGCCTGCCGGAATGGCTGATTTGAAAAGTAGAATTAATATGACCCGACGTCAAAGGCACGCATTCAAAATCGGTTCCGACGGATTGCAATGCACAAAAGATCTGCTTAACTTCATTGACGGTCATGACTTCACAAACGCTTTTTCATTCTGCCACAGTTCTTGCGGATAAACGCCCTCGTTTTTCAGATTTTGAAGTTGGGCGCTTGCCAACTCTTTATCGTCTCTGAACGTCAGGCCGAACCATTTTGCCGAGGTGTTCAAAACCGTTACCCGAGCGCTTTCTCGCTGCATTGCATTGTTGATCACAGTCGGAAGATAGAACTCGGACGCCGGCGAATAAGAATCCGATTGAAGAAACTTCGTCAACTCCTTTTCGGCTTGAGCGAAAAACGATGGATGCAACAACCAGAAGTTCATCGATACAGCGATTTCTCCGTCCAAGATTTCACGTTCGTCTTTCGGGCTTTTTCCGACAATTTCTCCGTTGCGCTTTTCAATGCCGGTATACTCTTCCACCGACAACAGCTTGCCGTCTTCCACCTTGCAGATTCCGCGCGAAACGCCGCCGTTCTCGCTCAGGGTATTCTCCAAACGGAAACCCGCCATTGCATAACGCTCTGCCGTCACGCCGCCGTTCGCAATAAAATCGGCCGCGATTTTAAAGGTTTCCCGTCCGTAGAAATCGTCGGCATTTAGGGTGATGAACGGTCCGTCGATCACGTTTCGCGCGCAGAGCACAGCATGAGCGGTGCCTAACGGTTTCCGGCGCGTTGTTGTTTTTGAATGAAATTCTTGGGGAATCTCCTTGGTCAAGTTTTGCGTAACAAAATCGATCCGGCAGTTCTGCGCTTGCAACAGTTCGGTCAATGCTTGACGAACAGCGGTGGGAAATCTATCGTTAACGACAAAAACAAATTTCCCGATGCCCGCGCGCACGGCATCGTACAAGGCAAAGTCCATCAAAGTTTCAGCCTTATTGGTTAAAGCTTCCGTTTGTTTTGAACCTTTAAAACGACTGCCGAGGCCGCCCGCCAAGATCAACAGCGTAGTCTCAGACATAATAATCAAAACCGAAGACCTGTTTTCTGGTTTTATATTTTCCGCGTGTGAAATCAGGCATCTCCTGCGATGCGCCGTTGCCCTCAATCGATATTTCACTCAGCGGCGTCACTGCGTACCAGGTGGCAAGATCGTAAACATCAAACGGGAATTCTTTGTTCGCCTTTATACACTCGACAAAGTCGTTTATCAGGAAGAAATCCATACCGCCGTGTCCTGCGCCCACTGCCTTTTGCTCGTGCTTTTTCCACAGCGGATGGTCGTACTTCTTCAGATAAGCTTCCGAATCTGCCCAACGGTGCGAATGGTTCATTTCATCTTCGAAGTAAATAAAACCTTGGTTAAATTCACCCCAACCGATGTCCTGCCAGATGCCGTCGGTACCTTGAACGCGGAAGCCCAAATTGTAAGGCCGTTGCAATGAAGTGTCGTGGGTCAAAAGGATGGTTTCGCCGTTTTCGCATTTCAGCATCGTCTGCACGATATCGCCTTCTTTGAATTTCACCTTTGCGTTCGGATGATCTGCACCTCCGAGTTTCTTGATATAATGCGTAAGTCCTGCCTGTTTGCTCGCCATCGACGTAAGATGAGTGATGCGGTTGCCGCGGTTCACGTCCATCATGGTGGCCACCGGGCCGAGACCGTGGGTCGGGTACAGTTCTGCGTTTCGGTTCACATAATGCGGAGTGCGCCATTTGGCTTCGGAGAAACCTTTGTCTCCGAATTCCACACCACCGCCGTACGCTTTTACGCCGTCGTTAAACAAAACATTGCGCAGGTCGTGTTGATAACCGCCTTGACCGTGGACAATCTCACCGAATTTGCCTTGACGCGCCATATTGAATACCGCCATGATGTCGCGGCGGTAGCAGACGTTCTCCATCATAAAAATCGGGATCTTGGTTTCCTCTGAAACGTTCACGTAATCCCAACATTCGTCCATATTCATCGCTCCGCAGACTTCCAGGCCCACAATTTTTCCCGCCCGCATGGCTTCAATGGTCTGTGCATGATGCCATTCCCACGGCGTGGAAATAATAACGGCGTCCATATCTTTCCGCTTCAGCAGATTGCGATAATCATAATCGCCATCGGCGAAGACTTTCGGACGTTTTTTGCCGTGTTTGTCGAAGAGTTTCAAAGCGGCAGCCATCATCCGCGGCTCGGGGTCTGCAAGTGCCGTGACCTCTACATCGTCGCGTTTCAGCAATTCGTCCAAATGGACTTGCCCTCGCATACCAACGGCGATCATGCCCACCCGAACTTTTTTCTCAAATAAACTTCCGCTGAAAACCGAGCTCGGCAAAATCAAAGCTCCAAGACCGGCCATGCTGCCCGTCTTTAAAAAATCTCTTCGATCCATTTTTATAATTTAAATTCTAATTTGACATTGAAAAATCTACCCGTCAGGCGCACCGGTACGGGATAAGCGCGCGTAGACTGCACATCTGCTATCCACTGATTGGCCACCGTATTGCTGATGTTGAACGCGTTGAAAATCTGCACGCCCAGCGTCATCTCTTTGAAGTTATCCAAGAAACGAGAATTGGGACGGTTGGCCGCATCCACAAAAACTTTGCTCAAACCGATATCTACGCGCTTGTATGCAGGCAACGTTCTCGTGTATTGATACGGATCTTGGAGCAAAGGTGCGCCGTTGGGCAATCCCGAAGCATAAACCGCAGTCAGGTTCACGCGCATGGTGGGGAATTTCGGCATGTAATCTTGGTAAAACAGCGAAAAGCGAAAACGCTGATCGGTAGGTCTCGGAATGTCGCCGCGATTGTCGATGTTTTCGTAACTTCTTGCATAACTCGCCGAAATCCAAGAGTCTACACCCGGAACAAATTCGCCGAACAGGCGTGTATCGATTCCGTAAGAATAACCGGTTGCGTTATTTTTTCCCGTATATCGCACACGGACATTCTCAATATAATACGGAATTAAATCGCTCATGCCTTTGTAATAAAGCTCGGTCGTCAGCTTGAACGGACGCTTCGCCATAATGAATTCGTAATCGTTGCCGGCGATGAGCTGAAAGGATTTCTGAGCGCGAATGTCAGGATTGAAACTGCCGTCTAAGTTTTTGATTTCTTTGTAGAACGGCGCTTGGTAATAAGCACCGCCCGACAAACGGAACAGCATATCGGTTTTCCATTTGGGTTTGATGGCAAACTGCGCACGCGGACTGACGATGGTTTGGTCGTTAAAACTCCAGTGTTGCATGCGGATGCCTGCATTTACGAAAACCTTGTTTTCCTTCCACATCAGTTTTTTTGAATACTGACCATAGGCCGACAGCCGTGAAGCATCGAGCGAATTGTTCGCGTTGATGGCATAACGCAACTTCAGATCTGACGGATCTAACACACCCGGCGGGAGATTCGGTCGAGGGTAATTGTAACCCAGCGAATCTATCAGTTGCCATTCGTTGGTAAAGTCTCGCAGTTTTTCTTTTTCCAATTTCAAACCGACTTCAAAATCGGTGTTGGCGTTTTGGATGTATTTTGTCCGAAGTTGAGCGCCTGCTACTTTTACTTTTAAATCGTTTCGTGCATGGTCGATCTGGCCGCCCGCGTCGTAATTGGTTACCGGCTCGCCTGTTTTCGGATCAAAAGTTTGCA
>RDDY01000279.1 GCA_003852805.1 Chryseobacterium sp. | reverse complement strand
GAGCAATACACTTTTAATGTATGGGTCCTGGGTTCGAATCCCAGCCGGGTCACAATTTTCCAGTGGGAAATTTTTTTCATATTAATATTTTGTGATTTGGTGTTTAAAAGCCTTCCGTCAGGGAGGCTTTTAATTTTTAATTACCAAGCCGATTCAACAATCAACTGTACCAAACCACTGTTTTCGCGCTTTCGATCGGTTAGCGATTTGTCATTTTTCAGCGTAGCTCATTGCAGTTCTTGCAATAAGGTTAAAGCGCGATGTTATCGATTAATCTGATGTCGCCTGCAAAAACGGCTATAAACGCTCGATAATTGTGTCCGGTGTAAAAGAAGTCGGTCTCGCGCAAAGTCTCTTCATCTGCAATGGTGAAATACTCCAACCGGAAGCCTTCGACGGAGCTGAAAATCTCTGCAACTCGTTGCTGTATTTCGTCGATGCTGATTACCTTGAACCAATCTCTTACCTTTAATAAAGTTTCGTAGATCACAACTGCGGCAGCGCGTTGCTCCTCGGACAAGCGCACGTTGCGGCTGCTCATGGCCAAGCCACCCGGTTCGCGGCGTATTTCTACCGCTTCTATGGCAACGGGCAGTTCCAGCTGTTGCTGCAACTTCCGGATGATTGCCAATTGCTGGAAGTCTTTTTCGCCAAAGTACGCTCGGTCGGGCTGCACCTGCCGCAGCAGTGTTTCCACCACCGTTCCCACGCCATCAAAATGGCCGGGCCTGAATTTTCCTTCCATCTGATGTTCCAAACCGTCGTAATCGTAATGGCGGCTGGCGGCGCCGTCGGGGTAAAGGTCTTCTATACGTGGCAGATAAACGGCGTCTACACCCGCGCCTTCCAGTAGTTTGATATCGGCTTCTTCCGTGCGCGGATACTTGGCCAAATCGTCGGGATTGTTAAACTGTGTGGGATTGATGAATATGGAAGAGATCACAATATCGTTTTCCGCCTCGGCTTTTCGGTAAAGCGAAAGGTGGCCGTCATGCAGGGCGCCCATGGTTGGGGCAAAACCGATTCGGTTACCGTTCTGTTTCTGACGCTTGATATAGTTCTCGATGGCTGCTCTGCTGCGCAAGATTTCCATTACTTGTAAAGATTTGCGGTAAAAGTATAAAAATTGTTAATAAAAACTAATTCCCTTAAAAAGTTGTATTTTTGCACTAATTCAAATCACTAATAGAAAGAACGAAGAAGAAATTATGCCGAATCAGAAGATATTGTACGTCACTACCGAGATGTATCCTTACCAGCAGGAGAGCAACATGGCAAAGATGGTTAACGGTATGGCTTTGAAGATGTATGGTGATGGCAATGATGTGCGGGTGTTCATGCCACGCTTCGGGCAAATCAGCGAACGCAAATTCCAACTGCACGAGGTGATCCGTCTTTCGGGTATGAACATCATCATAAACGATCTGGATCAGCCCTTGCTTATCAAAGTGGCGTCCTTGCCGGGCGAGCGTATGCAGGTGTACTTCATCGATAACGAAGAATATTTCAAGCGTAAGAATTATTACTTCGATGATGAAGGTCAAGCTTTTGACGACAATGACGAGCGCGCCATGTTCTTTGCGCGCGGCGTGATAGAAACGGTGAAAAAACTGAACTGGGTGCCCGATGTAATCCACATCAACGGCTGGATGTCATCATTCATCCCGATCTATCTGAGCACGTTCTACAAAAAAGACTCCTATTTCAGCGATACCAAGCTGGTCTTGTCGCTTTATAATGAAGCCGACGCGCCGCTGGGCACAGGTGTCCACGAGAAGCTGAAATTTGACGGTATTACAGAACTCGATGCATTGAAAGAAGAGAACCCTACTTTCCGCAGCTTTGTGAAAGAAAGCATGGATAAGGTAGATCTGGTGCTGAAAGGCGACGAGTTTCTGGAAGAAGATTTGGACGAGAAGTTTCAATCTACCGCCACCGAGAAAAAAGACTTTGTAACCGCAGAGTCCATCGACGGGGTTTACTAATCCATCTGAAATTTTATCAATGAAAAAAATACGTTCAATCGGTAATATCTCCTGTGCGCTTGTCATAGGAGTTTTTACCTTTTCTGCCTGTGAGCCCGATGCCGATGGTCTGGGGTTGCAGTTTGTGGAAGGAACAGCCGCCGAGGGCGTAACCCGCTCTTATGACGTGGTTGCTTACAATGTAAACCATAAGGATAGTCTGCGCTCTGACGCGTCGCAACTGCCGTTTGCCGAATTGGGAGCTTTTACGGAGAGCCGTTTCGGAATGCAGAAAGCAGCTTACGTCACACAGCTCAGGTTGGCGGATTATAACCCCGATTTCGGGATCAACCCCGTGGTAGACTCCGTTGTGTTGCAGATCAAACCGCAGTATGCGGCCGTTGCCGATTCGCTGAAAACCACTACCGACGAAAATTACACCTTTGACGGACAACCCGCCAAGAAGGTGGTCAATACGTATCCTGTCCTGAAGTACGGCAAAGCCAAGCTTCAAGGCAATACAAAGCTGACGCTGAAAATTCACGAGGTTAACGACTTCCTGTATTCCACAGAAAAGAAATACAATTCAAACCAAACCGTTGCCCTCGGTCCGCTGCTGGGCAGCAAAGTCTTCAACGGAACCGTTTCTGACGTCAAGGTCACCCGCAAAAGTGACAACGCAGAACTGTTCTTGCGCGAAACCGGACTGCGCATTCCGCTGGATTCGGCGTTCTTCCAAAACAAAATTATTGCGAAGAAAGGCATGCCTGAGTTGAGCGATGCTTCCAACTTCATCCGCTATTTCAGAGGGCTGCGCATCTCCGTAGAGGAGCAAGACGGCTATCTGTTCCGCTTCAACCCGAATGAGGTTACCATGCTGATGTATTACAAACATGATAAGGTAGCGAACGGGACCACAAGCAGAGAACAATCGGTTTTTAGATTCGATCTCGGTGCTGCCAATACGCACTTCAGCCAAATTGCGTATGCGCGTCCGGCAGATTTCGTTGCGGCCATGAACAACATCAATAAAGTATCCGGAGACCCGCGCTTGTATCTGCAAGGCATGGGCGGCCCCGGTGCAGAGGTCAGAATACCGGAGGGCGTAATTGCAGGACTCAAGACGGTGCACAATAACGAGAAAGCGGGTATTCTCTCCGCTTACTTGCGTCTGTACAGTGATGTGACCACGTGGAACAATACATTTGAGAAACCGTCATCATTTTTGGTCACCAAGAAAGATGTGAAAGAGTTCTTGTCGGATATGACCGCTTTTGCCATTGGTGGATATTCAATGATCAAAGCCCGTGACTTGGACAAAAATCCGGCGTATTACGACATTGCGCTTACACAAACATTGAAGGATATTGTAGAGAAAGAGCAAGGCAGCGATCTGACGGTCAGCATTGACGTCGGTTCGTTCCGTCTCAACAGCCAGACGGGCACTTTCTTGGGCGTCGAATACAACGACCGCGCCTACACACCAAACAGAATTGTACTGGTAGGCTCTGATCCCACAAATGAAAAAAGAGTTAAACTAAACATTATTTACGCTAAAAAACCATAAAAACACATGTGCGGAATTGTAGGATATACAGGCTTCCAAGACGCCTATGATATTGTTGTTAACGGACTGAAAAGATTGGAATACCGGGGCTATGACAGCGCCGGTATTGTTCTGGAGAAAAAGACCGGCAACTTTGAAGTGAGAAAAACAAAAGGCAAGGTATCGGACTTGGAAGATATAGCCGACGGATTACAGAAAACCGCACATATAGGGATGGGGCAC